>JAZSAA010000510.1:0-5515 GCA_045601625.1 Clostridia bacterium
TGCTGTGCTGCTGGCGCTGTCTCTGATGGTGACCATGCTTTCCGTGGCCTGCGCCGAGGAAACGACCATCAAGTTCTGGTTCTGGGCGGACAACGACGACTATGCCGCCACCATGCAGGAAATGATCGCTGACTTCAATGCCACCAACGGCAAGGGCATCACCGTCGTGGGCGAGCAGTATCCCTGGGACGGCGGCGGATACAGCCAGAACCTGCTGACCGCGGCCATCGGCGGCGGCGGCCCCGACGTGGCCACCTTCAAGCTGACCGCGACCCCCTCCTTCGTTGGCAACGACCTGCTGGCGCCCCTGGACAGCTTCATCGACGCCTGGGAGGACAAGGACCAGATCAACGAGAGCCTTTACAACACCATGCGCTCCGCCGGCGGCCAGGATTCCATCTACGTGATGCCCTGGAACACCCAGGTGCTGTATGTGTACTATCGTCCCTCCATGTTTGAGGCGGCGGGCGTCTCCGTGCCCACCACCTACGAGGAGTTCCTCGACGCCTGCGCCAAGCTGACCCGCGACACCGACGGCGACGGCAAGACCGACGTCTATGGCTTCGGCATGCGCGGTTCCAACGGCGGCCAGGAGCCCTGGGGCTGCTTCATCTACGCCGGCGGCGGCGATTGGGAGCACCTGGATTCCGAAGGCGCCATCAAGGGCATGCAGGACTACATCGACCTGTACACCAACGGCTATGCCCCCGAGACCGCCCCGAACGACGGCTTCGCTGAGGTCATCGACAACTTCAAGTCCGGCCTGACCGCCATGACCATCCATCACATCGGCTCCTCCGCCCAGATGATGGAGCTGTTCGGCGACGACGTCGGCGCGTTCGTGTTCCCCAAGGGCGAGGGCCAGTGGACCTCCATGGGCGACACCGAGACCGTCATGTTCGAGTCCTGCCAGAACAAGGAAGCTGCCTTTGAGTGGATGGCCTACCTGGCCACCGGCAAGGGCCAGGAGACCTGGTGCACCGTCACCGGCAACGTGCCCGTGGCTGCCCGTGTGCAGGCGCTGGACCAGTTCCAGAGCAATCCCTTCATGAAGGTTTCCATCGAAGGCGCGCCCGTGGCCGGCATCCTGCCCGTGCGTGACACCACCACCGAGTGGATCGGCAACTGGCCCTCCATGATCCAGCAGGCGCTGCTGGGCCAGATCACCGCCGAGGATTGCATGAAGACCCTCCAGGAGACCCTGTGGGCCGAATAATATCACGGTAATGCGCAGCGGCGGCCCCGGGGCCGGCGCTGCCCCAATCCCCTGAGCAACGGATGGCGTGTGGTCGTTCCACGGCCCTGACGGGCGCGTGGAACGACGCATAGAACAATACGATACACGCCGGAGGGCTATCCTTCCGGCGTGTCCCATGAAAGACAACGCCGGTGCCTTACTTTTCGGACCGAATGCACTACCTTTTCGGGAGGTCGACTATGGATATTCGCCGAAAACCAAGGGAACGCAGCACCATCTGGCCCTATCTGCTGCTGCTCCCGGCCCTGATCGTCATGCTGTCTGTGGTCATTGTGCCCATCATCAACGCCGTCAGCATGAGCTTCCAAAGCTACAACCTGACCAGGCCCAAGAAGATCGGCTTCATCGGCCTGCAGAACTACGTCACCCTGTTCCACGATCCGCAGTTCTGGAGCTCCCTGCTGCGGACGGTGATCTGGGTGATATTCGGCGTGGGCTGCCAGTTCCTGTTCGGCTTCCTGCTGGCCCTGGTTCTGAACAAACAGTTCAAGGGTCGGGGCGTGGTGCGCGCCGTCAGCCTGATCCCCTGGGTCACCCCCGGCGTGCTGATCGCGCTGATGTGGCGCTGGATGTACGACGGCAACTACGGCGTGATCAACGACATATTGATGCGGCTGGGCCTCATCCACGAGAACATCGCCTTCCTGTCCAAGCCGGCCACGGCCATGCCCTCGGTGATCGTCACCATCGTGTGGCAGGGCATCCCCTTCTTCGCGCTGATGCTGCTGGCGGGCCTGCAGGGCATCTCCTACGACCTGTATGAGGCGGCGTCCATCGACGGCGCCACGGGCTGGCAGAAGCTGTTTTATGTCACCATCCCCAGCCTGCGCAACACCATCTTCGTCACCACGATGCTGCGCATCATCTGGGTCGCCAACTCGGTGGACGTCATTTTCAACATGACCGAGGGCGGCCCGGCCTACGCCACCCAGACCCTCAGCGTCTACATCTACAAGAAGGCCAGCGCCCTGGACATGGGCTATGCCAGCGCCATGGCCATCATGCTGATGCTGGTGCTGCTGCTGGCGGCGATTCCCTACCTGCGCAACACATTCCGGGATCAGGAGGGCTGAGCGTATGAACGGCGAAAAGTTTGAAAAGAAGAGCCTGCTGAAGCAGCGGCTCGGGCGCATATTCCTGCTCTGGGTGCCCCTGGTGATCTTCCTGCTGTTCCTGCTGTTCCCGTTCTACTGGACCTTCGTAACCAGCCTGAAGCTCCCGGAGGAGCTGCACAGCCTGAAGGTCATCTACTGGCCCCAGAACCCCAGCTTCCAGGCCTACAGCCACCTGTTCGGCCAGTACAATTTCCTGCACCCGATGAAGAACAGCCTGATCGTGGCGCTCATCACCACGCTGATATCGCTGTCGGTTTCCACGCTGGCGGCCTATGCCTTCTCGCGCTTCCGCTTTGCGGGACGGAAGCCGCTGATGGTGCTGTTCCTGACGAACAACATGTTTCCCACGGTGCTGCTGCTGATCCCGCTGTTCACCATCATGCGCAAGATGGGGCTGCTGTACAACCCCGCTTCGCTGGTGCTGAGCTACACCACCTTCACCATACCCTTCTCGGTATGGCTGCTCACCGGTTACCTGAACGATCTGCCCATCGCCCTGGAGGAGGCGGCGATGATCGACGGCGCGAATCGCGCGCAGGGCTTTATGCGCATCGTGCTGCCGCTGCTGCTGCCCTGCATGCTGGCGACCGGCGTTTACATCTTTATGCAGAGCTGGAATGAATACACCTTCGCCGTGCTGTTCACCAACGAGAGCAGTCGAACGATCCCGGTATCCCTGAAGATGCTGGTGGGCCAGCTGGGCGTGCAGTGGGATCTGATCACGGCCGGCGGCATCATCACCGTCATTCCGGTTTGCATCATGTTCTTCTTTGCTCAGAAGCGGCTGGTGGCCGGTCTGACCGCGGGCGCCGTCAAGGGCTGATCCCGCGCTGCCGTCCAAACCCCGTTTTTGATAGAATTCGATCTTACAGAGAAAGAGGCGTCATCATGGATCAAAAGTTACAACTGAAGGCGCGGCAGTACCGGCGCGATGTGCTGGATATGCTTTACGCTTGTCAATCGGGCCATCCGGGCGGATCCCTGTCCTGCATCGAGATCCTGCAGGCACTGTATGAGAACGTGCTGCGCTACGACCCCAAGAACCCCAAGTGGCCGGAGCGCGACCGCCTGGTGCTCAGCAAGGGCCATGCCTGCCCCTCGCTGTACGCCATCCTGGCGGACAAGGGCTTCTTCCCCAAGGAGGAGCTGAAGAACCTGCGCCAGTACGGCAGCATGCTCCAGGGCCACCCCGATATGAACAAGTGCCCCGGCGTCGACGCCAGCACCGGTTCCCTGGGCCAGGGCACCAGCTGGGCGCTGGGCTACGCCCTGATCGGCAAGCGTCCGGGCCATCAGTTTAATGTCTACTGCATCACCGGCGACGGCGAGTGCCAGGAAGGCATGGTCTGGGAGAGCGCCATGGCGGCCGCCCACTACCACCTGGACAACCTGACCATTCTGCTGGACTGCAACGGCCTGCAGATCGACGGCCCCAACGACCAGGTCATGGGCCTGGGCGACATCTGCGCCAAGTACGCCGCCTTCGGCTGGGAGACCATCACCGTGGATGGACACGACGTGGACGCGATCACCGAGGCGCTCAAGCGGCCCAGCGCGGGCAAGCCCCGCTTTATCTGCTGCAAAACCGTCAAGGGCAAGGGCGTTTCCTTCATGGAAAACCAGGTCGGCTGGCACGGCAAGCCCATGAACCAGGAGCAGTATGAAGCGGCTATCCGCGAGTTGGAGGTGTAACCATGGCTGAGAAGAAATCCACCCGTATCGCCTACGGCGAGGCGCTTGCGAAGCTGGGCGCCGTGGACCAGAACGTGCTGGTCTGTGACGCGGACCTGGCCCATGCCACGATGACGGCAAGCTTTGCCGACAAGTATCCCGATCGCTTCTACAACTTCGGCATCGCCGAGGGCAACATGATGACCGCCTCCGCCGCCATGGCCCAGTGCGGCTATACCGTGTTCTGCAGCACCTTCGCGGTGTTCGGCGCGGGCCGTGCCTTCGAGCAGGTGCGCAACGCCATCTGCTATTCCAAGGCCAACGTGAAGCTGGGCTGCAGCCATGCCGGCCCCAGCTGCGGCGAGGACGGCGGCAGCCACCAGGCGGTGGAGGACATCAGCCTGATGCGCACCCTGCCCAACATGACCGTGGTGGTTCCCGCCGACGCTCTCCAGATGGAGAAGGCCGTGTTTGCCGCGGCGAAGTTCCAGGGCCCGGTCTACATCCGCACCGGCCGCCTGCCCACCGACATCTGCACCGCCGAGGACACCCCCTTTGAGATCGGCAAGGCCAACGTGCTGCGGGACGGCAAGGACGTCGCCATCATCGCCTGCGGCATCATGGTGCCCCAGGCCCTGCTGGCCGCCGAGGCCCTGGCCGAAAAGGGCGTCAGCGCCCGCGTGGTGGACATGCACACCATCAAGCCCCTGGACGAGGCCGCCGTGCTGGCCGCCGCGAAGGACTGCGGCGCGGTCGTCACCGCCGAGGAGCATTCCATCATCGGCGGCCTGGGCTCCGCCGTGGCCGAGGTGCTGGCCGAGAAGCAGCAGAACGTGCCCTTCGAGCGCGTGGGCATCATGGACAGGTTCGGCCAGAGCGGCAAGCCCCCGGTGCTGTTCGAGGCCTACGGCCTGACCGACAAGAGCGTACTGGCGGCCTGCGAGCGGGTCCTGGCGCGCAAGTAATGCATTGAAGGAGCGTAAGCGACATGGAAATTTTGAAGTACGCCTATGAGGGCGAGGGCCTGACCCGGGTTTTTGAGAACGAGAAATGGATGGTCGGCATCAAGAACTGGAAGCCGATGAACGACATCGCCAACATCAACAACCTGGAGCGCCACAACGAGACGGACGAGCTGTTCATCCTGCTCAACGGCCAGTGCACGCTGCTGTTCGCCAACGAGACCGCGGACGGCCTGGACATCCAGGCGGTGGAGATGGAGCCGATGAAGGTCTACAACATCCCCCGTACCCTGTGGCACAACACCGTCACCCGCAAGGACACCAAGCTGGCCCTGATCGAAGACAGCAGCACTGGCAGCGCCAACAGCGACAACCTGGACCTGACCGAGGCCCAGATCGCGCGGGTGCACGAGCTGGTGAAGTGGTGAGATATAGTCGTTAGAATACGGCTGGCGCCGCAATGTTTTGCTGCGGCAGCCGCGTTTTATAGGGCCATGGCGGGGTGGTCC
>JAZSAA010000511.1:0-10991 GCA_045601625.1 Clostridia bacterium
CAAGGCGATTCTGCGCATTGACAGCACCGACACTTCTGAGGACGCGCTGATTACGACCTACCTGAACATGGCGGCACAGGAAATCCTGGGGTGGCGGTATTCCAACGCGAACCCGGAGAACGTGCCGGAGACCGTGCCCGCGGAGTACGAGATGACGCAGGTGCAGGCGGTCATCAACGGCTACACCCAGAGCGGCGTCGAGGGCCAGGTGCTCTCCATTGAGAACGGCATCCATCGGCACTTCAACTACAGCGACATGGTGGAGTACATACGAAGCCATGTGATACCGGTGGCGGGGGTGTTGAGGAATAACCCCTCCGCCTCGCAAAGCTCGGCATCTCCCATTTCAGGGGAGGCGAGCGCAACGGATGGCGGTGAGGGCGGATGAGGGGCGCGAACCGCAACAAGCAGGTTTTCTGGTATGCGCTGTTTGACAAAACTTCCGAGGGCAAGGACGAGTACGGCAACATCAAAAAGCAGTATGCCAGCTATGGCGATCCCGTAAAGACAAGCGGCAACATCTCCCCGGCCAAGGGTGAGGTGGTTTCCCGGCAGTTCGGCGACGACGACCTGTACGACCGGGTGATCGGGCCGCTGCCGATTGACACGCCGATTGACGAGTACGCGGTGCTGTGGATCGACGTTGTGCCGGAACTGGACGCGGATGGACACATGGCGCTGAACGAGGACGGGGAGCCGGTGACGCCGCACAACTACATCGTGCGGAAGAAGGCGCCGAGTTTGCCGGTATTTGGCGGTGTGGTGCTGGCCGTGGACAAGGTGACGGTGACGTGACATGAACGGAAGCATCGACGACATCATCAAGGGGCTGGAGGACTACAAGAACGGCCTGAAAGCCAAGGCGGACGCGCTGGTAAGGGCGCTGGCGGATGCCGGCGCCGAGGCTGTGACCGTGACCTATGCCGGGACACGGTACACCGGGCCGCGGGATGAAAACGTGACCGTAGAGGAGCGCGGCGAGGGCGCATATGCCATCGTGGCCTCCGGGCAGACGGTGCTTTTCGTGGAGTTCGGCGCGGGCGTATACCTGGGCGGCGGACACCCGAACCCGATGGGCTACGGACCGGGAACCTATCCGGGCAAAGGCCACTGGGACGACCCGAACGGATGGTATCTGCCGAAGAGCGCCGCGGGCAAAAACGGCGTGCACACCTACGGCAACGCGCCCAGCGCGGCGATGTACCACACGGCGAAGAACCTGCGGGCGATGGTCGAGCAGGCGGCGAGGGGGGTGTTTGGCGGATGATCGACCTTGAATCTCCGCTCTTTACGGAGATAGCCGGGGCGTTGCGAAGCGCCTACAAGGGCATCACCGTGTACGGCGAATACGTGCCCGCGCCCGCCGGGTTTCCATCGGTTTCCATTGTGGAGATGGACAACGCGACGTATCTGCCCGCCCGGACCAACCGGTCGGTAGAGCAGTACGCGGAAGTGATGTACGAGGTGAATGTGTACAGCAACCTGAGCCGGGGCAAGAAGAACCAGGCGAAGGCCATCATGGACACCATCGACGCCATGCTTCAGCAGTATGGGTTTGAGCGGATCACCGTGCAGCCCATACAGAACATGAACGACGCGACGATCTACCGCATGGTTGGCAGATACCGGGCGGTGGTCAGCGACGATTTGACGATATACAGGAGGTAATGTGATATGTCTCGGGCGATCAATACCTTTCAGGCGACACTGATGCAGGGTACCGGCACCGGTACGCTGACCTGGACCCAGCTGATCGAGATCAAGGACTTCCCTGACCTGATCGGAACCGTGGAGGCCCTGGAAAAGACGACCACTTCTGACGCCCAGCGCACCTACATCGAGGGCATCGTTGGCAACGATCAGAAGAGTTTCACCTGCAACTACAACCCCACCGACTATGCCAAGATTCAGGCGCTGGAGGGCCAGGAGCTGAACCTGGCGGTGTGGTTTGGCTACACCAAGAGCGGCAGCACCTATACCCCCGACGGCAGCATGGGCAAGTTCGAGGGCAAGGGCTATGTCCGCGCCGGCATCCCTGGCAAGGGCACCAACGAGGTCGTGGACATGACGGTGACGCTGACCATGACCGAGGGCTTTGTGCTGGTGACGGAGTAACCCCTCCACCGGTTGCGCCGGTCCCCCTCCCCTTGGCGCAAACGCGGAGGCAGGGGAGGCATAGGGGAACGCTGGCGGCGCAGGCGCCGCCGCTACATGAGGATTTGGCGCGAGTCGTGAGAACGCGACAGTCTACAGTCGTATGGGGCGGGGGCGGGTTTGCCCTTGCCCCGGGCTGTAGAGGTGACGACACATCGACGGAGTGATAAGCACAATGGCAAGAAAAAAGAAGGGAGAACAAACCATGAGTGATATTCAGAAGACCAACAAGATTGAGATCGAATACAACGGCAAGGCGTATTGCCTGGAGTATACGCCCGACACGATCAAGCGGATGGAGGCCAACGGTTTCAACATCAACGAGATCGGCGACAAGCCCGCGACCCGGCTGGAGCAGCTGTGGGCGGGCGCGTTCCTGGCGCACCACCGCAAGGCGGTTGGCGACGGCATCCCTGAGAAGCTGTTAGGGCAGATGAAGCGGCGCGAAGAGCTGCTGAAGAAGCTGGTCGAGATGTACAACAACACGATGGAGTACCTGCTGCCCGACGAGGACGACGAGGGAAACGTGGATTGGACGGCGACCCTGTAAGGGAAGGATCGGCGGCTGACGCGAGAGATGGGAGTGACGGAGGGGATGACGCTGTCACTCCCATAAGTTTAGCGGAGATGTTTGAGCAAATCTGCCCGGCCTACATCGCCATGGGCATGACGCATTATGAGTTCTGGCACAGCAATACCAAGGCGCACCGCGCCTATCGGCTGGCCTGGGAGCAGAAAAAAGCCTATCGCAACTGGGAGATGTGGTGGCAGGGCGGGTATATCTATGAGGCACTTTTGAAGGTGGCCCCGGTGATGCGGGCGGCCTTTGGCAAGGGCAGGGTGGAGCCAGGCAAGTATTCTGAAGAGCCTTATCCGCTTTCCGCAAAGGAAGCCGAGGAACGCAGGGAAGCACAGCACCGGCAGAAGATGGAACGGATGTTTGAGATATTCAAGCGCGAGAGCGCGGAGAATTTGAGAAAGAGGAAAGAGGACGGAACCCCTCCGGCCCCTTCGGGGCCACCTCCCCTTCCAGGGGAGGCTATTGCGGCGGCAGGTGGGGCTAAGGAATTGGAAGCAAAGGGGGATTGAGGATCATGGCGGAAGTTGATTCGCTTTCCATTAGTTTGACCGCAAATACCAGTGACGCGGAATCCGCTATAGAGAGGCTGATTGGGACGCTCAATCGGCTTAAAGGCGCTATCACCGGGGCTTCCAATTTCCAGAAGATCACGGAGGGCATCGCCAGCATTGCGGCGGCGGCGAATCGCATTGATAACAGCACGGGCAAAAAAATCGCCGACCTCGCAAACGGGCTTGACGGGCTTTCCAAGGTTGGGAAGATCACCGGGCTTGGCACGGCGGCGAAGAACATCGAGGCCGTTGGCACGGCGGTGAACCATCTGAGCGAGCAGAACATCGACTATTCCGCGCTGAACGGCATGACGGATGCGCTGACGCGGATGGCTTCGATTCCCGGACTGGGCGAATTGGGCACGGCGCTTTCCGGCCTGCGGGGCATGGGCTACAGGATTGGCCGGGACATGCCCGCATCCCCGGAGCCGATTTATGACGACCTTGGGCCGAACGAGGCCACACCCTCGGGATGGTGGGACATTCCGAGGGAGATGGACGACCCGTTTGACGCGATTGCGGACAATGCGGGCACGGCCGGCGAGGCTATCCAGGAGCTGGCGCAGGACGCCGGGGAGACCAGCGGGGCGCTGCACGACATCGCCGACGGCGCCGGGACAGCTGGCGAGGCCGTACAGGAACTGGCGCAGGACGCGGGAAATACCAGCGGGGCGCTGCACGATGTGGCCGACGGCGCAAGGGACGCCGAAGGCGGCGTGGAGGAGCTTGGCGGCGCTGCCGGGAATGCCGGCGGTGGACTTGCGGGGTTCAGGGAACGCCTTGCCCAGATTTGGGGCATGAGCGATGGCTTTAGAAAAGGGCTTGCCGGCCTTGGACAGGGCCTTGCCGGCCTTGGGCGGGGCCTTGTCGCCATACCAAAATACTTTGGAGGACAGTTGGTCGGGAATGTGCAGAACGCGACAAAGAGCGTGTTGGGGTTTTACAACCAAATCAAGCGCGTCGCCATGTACCGGCTGATCCGCACGGCGCTGCGGATGATCACCCAGGGCATCAACCAGGGCATGAAGAACCTGTACGCCTTCAGCCAGGCGGCCAGCGGATCGTTTGCGGCCAGCATGAACCAGATTGCCGCGGCTTCGCAGTACATGGGCAACAGCTTTGCGGCGATGGCCGGGCCGCTGGTGGACGCGCTGGCCCCGGCGATTGACTTCATCGTGGACAAGTTTGTGGCCATGTTCAACACGATCAGCCAGATCATCGCGCGGCTGACCGGGCGGACCACCTATCTGGCGGCGAAGAAAGTCGCGGCCACATGGAGCGGCGCGGCGAAATCGGCGGGCAAGGGGGCTTCGGACAGCGCCAAGGAAGCCGTGGACGAGATCAAGCGCACGATCATGGGCTTCGACGAAATCAACAAACTGAACGACATCGCGGACGACGCCAGCAGCGGAAGCAGTGGCGGCGGTGGCGGCGCCATGTTTGAGGAGCTGCCCATAGACAGCGCCATCAGCAATTTTGCCGATCAACTGAAAGCGGCATTCCTGGAGGGGGACTGGCAGGAGCTTGGCACGCTGCTGGGCACGAAGGTGAACGAGCTGGTGGACAGCATCGACTGGGCCGGGGCTGGGCAGACCGTGGGCTATTACATCAACGGCTGGTTCAGCACGAAGTACTGGACGCTGGAGACCATCAACTTCACAAATATTGGTAGCAAGATTGCGGAGTTTTTGAACAATGCCATCGCTGAGATCGACTTCAACATACTTGGCCGGTTGATGGTTCAGAAGATGACTATCATCGGGGACCTTGTGATAGGTTTTTTCTCGGATTTTGACTTTGGACAAGCCGCAAGCAGTTATAGTGATTTTGTAAAAGGAATATATGACCAAATTGCAGATTGGTTTGATAAATATGATTGGGGGAAATTGGGAACTACCCTTGGCACCAAACTTAACGACGCAGTAACCAAATTTGACACTGACGGCATAGTTGAAAGTTTTGGAAACGCATTGAGCAACGCGATTAATGCCGGCGTTGAATTTGTTGTCAATTTTCTGTCTACGTTTGATTGGAACGCATTTGCACAAAAATTGAGTGCATTTGTAATCGGATTAATTGATAAAATCAGCGACGCCGTTGAGAACGTCGATTGGAAGAATCTTGGATTGGCAATTGCCAATTCAATAATAACTCTGTTTGGGAGTCTTGATTATTCTGGATTGGCAAAAAGCGCATCTGAATTTCTTGGCAGTGCTTTAGGTGCTGCCGTAGGGTTGATTACCGGGCTTGGTAAAGCTATCGGTGAAAAGATTGCCGAAGCGTTCAATGGCATCGGCGAGTTCTTTAATGACCAGATTGAAGCCTGTGGCGGGGATATTGTTGGCGGTATCCTGCGAGGCGTTATTGTTGGCTTGACCAACATAGGCGTGTGGATCGTCGAGAACATCTTCCAGCCGTTTATCAACGGCTTCAAGGCCGCATTTGGCATTGCATCCCCGGCCAAGACGATGGAGGAGCCTGGTAAGAACATTGTGCTGGGTATCTTCCAGGGCATCATCAATGCGCTGAAGAACGTGGGGCAGTGGGTGAAGGACAACATCTTCACGCCGATTTGGAACGCGATCAAGGGCGCTGGTGAAACCGTCATCAACATCACGGTATCGCTGGTCAAGAAGGTTGGCGAGTGGGCCGCCGACGCATGGGAAGCTGTAAAAATGGCTGGTGGTACTGTTGTACGTATTGTAGAAGCAGGCATAAAGAAAGCAGCGACATGGGTCGAAGAAGCGTGGGAAGCCGCAAAAATGTTGGGCGGGAGCATTTTCAGAACTATAGAAACGGTAGTTAAAAAAGGTGCTACGTGGATAGAAGAAGCGTGGGATGCAGCAAAAATGCTTGGCGCAACGGTGCTGCGAACAGTAGAGATGGCTGTCAAGAAAGCATCTACATGGGTTGACGATGCGTGGATTGCCGCAAAAATGTTGGGAACTACTGTTTTTAAGACCGTAGAAACCGTTGTAAAAAAAGGCGCAACATGGATTGAAGAAGCATGGGAAGGTGCGAAAATGCTTGGCGCTACTGTTATAAAGACAGTTGAAACAGCCATGAAAAAAGCAGCTTCATGGGTAGACGGCATTGTTGACTTTATTCTTGGGCCTGAATCGACGGAAAAGAAAACTAATATTCTGATGACCATTGGCGATGTAGCCAAAGCCATCATCAATTTTCTGCAAGACCCGGTAACTGTTACAAAAAATATCGTGTTGAGCATCACAACCAAGATCGGAGAGCAGCTTTCCGGTTTCTGGGATTGGCTGTGGGGCAATAATCAAGAGACGCCGTCTATAGCCATCCCCTCTGTGGCTGGTGATGTTACATTAACACCGGTTCCTGGCCCCGGCTGGAATACCGCTTCTGACCCGACAATGTGGACGCTTGACCAAGACGTTAACGCCACGGCCAGCATTACGCCCAAAGTAGATGACAACTGGCAGGATGAATGGGATTCGCTGGTTGGCGGCGAGATTGATGCGCAAATCAAGCTCAATGTCATCAAGGGAACCGTGCAGGAAGGCGTGGAGAAACTGATTGAAAACGCCGGAGGGACAATCCAAACAACTGTCAGTACGGCGCTGACAAAGGCGTCTACATGGGTTGAGGACGCATGGACGGCGATAACGAAAAACAGCAATAGCATCAAGGTTGATACTTCTCTTCTCAAGAAGGGCTGGACAACCATCAGCAACTTTATCGGTTCGTCGGTAAGCGTGGCAACTTCGCTGACGAAGAGTGGCTGGTCGTCCATCAGCAGCTTTGTCGGTTCGTCGGTGAGCGTAGCAACTTCACTGACGAAAAGTGGTTGGTCATCCATCAGCAGCTTTGTCGGTTCGTCGGTGAGCGTAGCAACTTCGCTGACGAAGAAGGGCTGGTCGTCCATCAGCAGTTTTGTCGGTTCGTCGGTGAGCGTTGCGGTCAAGGCGTCGCTGGACAGAAAGTCCGAGCAGGCGTTGCGGTCTGCGGCCACCAAGGCCATGAAGGGCATCAGCGTCACCGTCAAGGCAAAGTCCACAAGTGGCGGTGGGGCGAAGATGGTAACGCAGCAGACCGGCGGCGTGATCGCAAACGGGTGGTTCCACCGTTTTGGAAATGGTGGCGTTGTTAGAGATGGTTTATCTAACCTGATAAGGAACATACCGCATTATGCAGAAGGAACAGTAAATGCGCATGGAACGATGTTCCTCGCGGGCGAGGCTGGGCCTGAGATCATGGGGCACCTCAATGGCCGAACGGAGGTATTGAACCAGAGCCAGCTTGCGGCGACGATGTTTTCGGCGGTGCGCAACGCCATGAGCGGCGTGAAGATCGCGGCGACGATGTATGACGGCGGCGGTGACAACAGCGAGGCCGACTACGAAACCATGTACCGCGCCATGTACGACGCTTTCACCGACGCTATGGCCGGAAGCAACGAGCGCGACCGGGAGAAGGTTGCCCTGATGCGGCAGATCGCGGCGAAGGAGTTCACAGCGGAGGTGACGGCAGCCAGCGTGAACCGGGCGCAGACCAGGATGAACCGCAGGGCCGGAACGACGATTGTGCCGGTGGGAACCTGATTGGAGGTGACAGAGTATGCCGAACCAAGCCTATAACCCGATCAAGACGGTGGACGGGGTGGCAATACCCTGCCCCTCCAAGTATGACTGGACGGTTAACGACATCAGCGATTCGGAGGCCGGGCGCTGCGAAAGCGGTAAGATGCACAAGAACCGCATTGCCCGCAAGCGCAAACTGGAACTGGAGTGGCAGAATGTGGACATTGCCACGGCCTGCGCGGTGCTGACCGCATTTGCACCGGAATATGTGGATGTGAACTGCCTTGACCCGCTGGCGAACGGCTATGTGACCAAGACGTTCTACAGCGGCGACCAGGGGGCCAGCGCGTACAACGTGCGCATCGACGCATGGACGGTCAGCTTCAATATTATCGAACAGTAAGGCGGTGAGATAGCATGTATCCGATTACAGAGGCGGTCAAGGCGCTTTTTGAGGCGGAGCAGCGGAAGGTGCTGAGGATTACCGGTGGCGTCAAGACGCCTATTCCGAATAGCGTTGGCCCCACCGCAATCGCTTCCTTTGACAATGCTGTGGCGGCAGATGCTTTAAACGTCACCATCGACATCACCCCCGTCCAGTCCGGCAGCGGCGACCCCAGCCCGACGAACGTGCGCCCCATCAGCGGGTGGACGGGGGCGAAAGTGGTTGTTAGCCCCACCACAGACGCGCAGGATGGTACGACCTACCCCATCTCCTGGCAATCCATCGCCGGTACGGTCTACGGCGGGACGCTAAACGTGACCACGGGGCTGCTGACGGTGACAATGGCTAAGGAAATCTTTGACGGAACGGAGAGTTGGGCTTATCAAAGCAGCGTGAATGCTTCTTATACACAGTTAAATTCTCTCGTCAAATCATTGCATTATTCGACTTTAATGGTTTGCGATAAATTGGCTGCGTTTAACATTTATAATAGTGGGGGCTTCTTAAATGCCGATAATGCAATAAGTGCATACAATGACACAGCCAATATTTATCCTAATCAAAATTGGGTCTACGTAAAAATAAGTGGAGTTACAAGTGCCGCAGACCTGAAGACATGGCTTGCCTCGAATCCTATTACTTTAGTCTACGAACTCGCCACCCCGCAGACCTACCAACTCACCCCGACCCAGATCGCGCTGCTGGCCGGGACGAACAACGTGTGGGCAGATTGCGGGGATACGGCGGTTGAGTATGCCACGGGTTATGACTACGAGATCGATATTTCCGATGACAATGTGATGGAGGACAGTTTCCAGATCGCCCGGTATTCCTGCAACGGTGAAAAACTGGAAATTGGCACGGCGATTGCGGCGCAGATGACCTTCAAACTGGAGAACAGCGAAGGGCAGTATGACGGCGTTGTGTTTGAGGGGACGGAGTTGTTTGCGGAGGTGGGCGTGGCCGACTGGACGCAGGAGAATCCCACGGTCGATTGGGTGTCCTGCGGGTACTTTACGCCGGATATGCAGCCGAGGCGGCTGACCACCATCAGCATCACGGCGCTGGACAGGATGTCGAAGTTTGACGTGATTGTCGATGCGGCTGACCTGACTTTTCCCACTACGATTGCGGGATTGGTGGGACAGGTATGTACGGTATGCGGCGTGACCTTGGCGCAGAGTATATCCGGGCTGACCAACGCAGATGTCGCCGTGGCGGCGCTGCCGTCTGCCAATGGCGGGATGACCACCTATCGCAACCTGATTCAATGGTGCGCGGGCATCATGGGAACCAACGCATGGTTCGACTGGAACGGCTTGCTGCGTTTTTCGTGGTACGACAACGCCACGGGTTATGTCAGCACGATGGACAATCGCTACAACAGCGATTTGTATGAGGATGACCTTACGATTACCGGCGTTGAATATACGAATGACAGCGGCATTGCCATCGTGGAGGGGACGGATGACTATGCCATTGACCTGACCGGGAATGCCATAGCAGGGCCGCTGATTGCGACGGTGCTGCCGCCTTTGAATACCGCGCTGAACGGATTCACATACAGGCCGTTTACGGCGGCGGTGATCGATGCGCCGTATCTTTGGCCGATGGATATTGTGACGTTCACGGACAAGGGCGGAAACAACCATACCGGCGCGTTGACCAATGTGGCCTTTGGATTGAATGGCTCAACCGCCTTGGAATCCAAGGGCATGACCTATGCCATCAACAAGGCCGCGCAGCCGAAGGGGTTCACGCGGGAACAGGCGCAACTTATCAATCAGGTCGCGCAGAACATAGAAAACAATATCGACGACAGCCTGACCCAGCAGGAGATCTTCAACCGCCTGACCGACAACGGCGCGGCCCAGGGGCTGGTGCTGTACAACGGGCAGCTGTATGTGAATGCCAGCTATATCAACGCCGGATTTCTGAATGTGGGTCGTATTAATTTTAACGAGCCGGACCGCTATTATGACGTTCCAAATGAAAACGACCCGGATTCGCTGCTGAGCGGGCAGACGGTGGCGGACGGCTGGATCGTCAATACCTCCGGCAGCGGGAACATAACTGTCTTTTCCTGCGGGTTCGCCATTCCCTTGCGGGGAAAGACGATCACCGTGACCTTTGCTTTCAATGGCGATCTGATCGGTGGGCAAAATACCTGGACATCTATTAGCGACGATGCTTTTGAAACGGGGAATATTCAGGGTTGGCTTGTTCCTTCCTCCGGTACCCCATCAAACCCATACACTTATTCGGTGACAGTGCCGAATGACGCAATGTCTTTTCGCATCGCCATGCAATGCGCCGGGGTAAAACAGATTGCGGTGTCTCTCAGCAGCCCGGTAACGCCGTCAGAGAGCATTGTGTACAACTATGAAGGACAGAAGATCGGAGAAGCCAACAAATTCCTGGTTTACCGGGATGGCACCTTGATTACAAGCGCAAAGAGCATTTTTAACGGTACGACGCGTATTTCCAGGTTATATCTGAACATTCCGCTGGATGTGGCCTCTGGCGGCACCGGGGCGGACAATGCCGCCGGTGCCCGGGCCAATCTCGAAATCACCCCGGCGAACATCGGGGCGGCGCCCGACACCGCCGTGCTTGCCGCGTCGTCGTCCATCCCCATCCCCGCTGCGGAATCATCCGCCAGCTACGACATGGCGGGGCTGACCGCCGAACACCAGCTGGTGCGCTGGAAC
>JAZSAA010000512.1:0-3057 GCA_045601625.1 Clostridia bacterium
TGGCAAAGGCGCAGACGTTATACGCCGTCCGGCATGACCCGCACCATTCAGCCAGAAAGCAATGATTGCAGGAAAAGCCGCAGTAGGCGATGGGATCGACGCCCCTTCGGGCCTGCCTGCACAGCCTGTTCTTGATGCGCCGCATGGCCTCGATGTGCATGATCCAGTGTCGGCTGAACGGCATTTTGACGAGGCCCAGCACGTCCTTTGAGCACCAGTAGTCGATCAGCCAGAAAGCCTTTTCATCCTCGCTGACACAGCCGGTTCGCCGCAGCTTTGCGATCATGTCCGCCCCGAATTTGCGCTTGAGATCGGCATGCTCCAAGCCTACCAGTATTTCATCGGTCGACTTCATGACCTCCTTGGCATACCGATACAACTCCCTTTCGTCCAGCTATTTGGAGAAGTCCGCGATTTCCTCGCCCGCCAGCTCGTTGCCGGTGGTGATGATGGGCGAGCGAATAGCCGTCTGGAAAACCCGACTGAACAGCACCTGCTGATCCTCCACGATCATCTCAAGGGCCACGATATCCTCGATCCGGAAGATGTGCCAGATGGAATAGGCCAGCGTCTTGCTGTGGTACCCCTCTGCACCTGCGAAGGGTATCTGCCAAAATGCCTCCTCCGGGAAGGTGGTCACGATCTGCGTGATCTGCTCAAACAGGCTCTTTCGCAGCTCCAGGAGCTTCCCTATGCCGCCTTTGAAGGTGTCCTTCTTTGCAATCAGGGCCTGCATTTCTTTATTCATCTCAGACCAATGCTTGTCCATGGTATGCTCCTCCCGCCTGTTCGGGTTGTTTTATCACAGCTTTCTCAGCTGTGCGCACAGCGCAGCCGCATCACCGGCCACTCCGTCGTATCGGTAATCATAGGATCCTTTGTCGAACAGCCCGTGTTTGCTTTCAAGCATACGTTCGACCGGCGCGGGCAGAACGCCGCGCATTCTGGCTCTGAATCGCGTCTTGATCGTATCCAGATCCGCGCTGACAAGGATTCGGATTGCACCCTTCGGCAACAGGTCAAGCTGGTCCGATTCCGAAATCACATAGATGATATTGCCACTGCTGACAGCGCCTGCCAGCTTCTCCCGGAACAGCCGCCTGGCTTCCGCTTCGGACTTCGCCATCCTCAGGTAGTCCCTGCCGGTGACGACCTCCGCCCCGATCAAGTCCCTGATGCGGGCTGCCAGTGTCGATTTTCCAGCGCAGTTCTCTCCGATAAGTCCAATCACCATTTCAATTATCCTTTCTGCGCGTCGATGAGCGCCCGCACCTCCTCCAGCTTCGGTGGATTCAGCGGCAGCGGGAACCGGGAGATGGCCACGGCCGAACAGGCGCTGGCAAAGTGCACCAGAGCGTCGTCGGCCATCCCGTGCAAAAGACCGTATACGCACCCGGCCTTGAACGTATCGCCTGCGCCCAGGGTGCTCCTGACCTCCACGTCAAAGGGCTTCATCCGATGGATTCCTTCACCCTTCCGCCCGTACAGCATCTCACCGCCGCCCTGGGTGAGGATGGTCAGGCCGTCCGCGTTGTCCGTCATCAGCGCCATCACGTCCTCCGGGGTCATGGCAGCATAGTGCTCCGAGATGCATTCCTTGGAGACGACATTGACGGCGGCGTGCCGGTGCAGTGGTGAATCGTGGGGGCAGTCGATGGTCACATAGGGAATGCCGTGCTTTCGGCACAGCTCCGCCGCCAGCAGCGATTCCTCCCCGAAATAGGGATCGATGGCCGCGACCTTGCAGCCGACGATATCCGCCTCCTTCGGCACGCTCCACCACCGTTCGCCCGTAGCAAACAACGTCTGGAACCTGCCCATGGGCGAGCGCACCAGTCCTGCGATCACCACATAGTCCATCACGCCAGGATCGTCCTCTGTGAAGCGCAATGGACTGAGATCCACCCGCTTGTCCGCGTAAAACGCTCTCAGCATCGGCGCGACCTTGGTGCCGATCCAGGTGCCGTCCATTCGGACGGATACGCCCAGTGAATCCAGCACTGTCGCTGCCGTGCCCGTCTCCCCGCCGGGAAGGAAGTATTGTTCCTTTATCTCGGAATACTCGTCAGGCTTGAGAAAGCCGTCCCGAAGCAGAAAGGAATGGGTTCCCAGCACCTGGCCGTAGAGATAAACGTCCAACTTCGTATTCATGGAAATCTCCTCCCGTTTGCCGCAGCGGCCTCACGCCGCCTGCACCGTCAGGTTCTTTACCCACTTCTCCTTTTTCAGCCACAGGTGGGCGACGGTGATCTTGACAAAGTCCGTCAGCTTCAATACGCCGTACATCGCCACCGGCCCCCAGTCCGTGAAACGCGCCAGCAGCAGTATGCCGGGGATGACCACCGCCAGCGTCACGCAGCCGTCCACCACCGCGCCCATGACCGTGTCGCCGCCCGCACGGGCTATGGAAAACTGCACGTTGCTGTACACCCACAGGGGCATATACAACGATACCAGCAGCACCAGATCCCGGCAGATGCTTTGGGCCACCGGCGAGAGATGGCCGAACACCAGCGGCGTCAGCAGCGTCACCAATGCGCCCATCAGCGTCATAAACAGCCCGAACACCACGGCGGCGGACAGCATCCACCGGCTCTGGCTGCGGGCCTCGTCCAGCTGTCCCTTCCCCAGCGTCTTGCCGATGATGACCGATGTGGCCGTATTGATGCCGCCAAAGGACACGAACAGCAGGTTCACGATGGCCCAGCCCGCCGACATGCCCGAGACCACGTCCGCGCCGCCCCGTCCGTTGTACACGGCGGTGGTGACGGTCTCGGACACCACCCACAGCACCTCGGAAAACAGCATCAGCCAGCCCCGCCGCAGGATACTGCCAAACAGCCTCCAATCCGTGGGCAGCTTCTCCCCGCGCTTTCCCATGAAGGGCTGGGGATTTCGCAGCACGTAGATCAAGTACAGCGCCATTTCGACGAACCGGGCGATCAGGGTCGCGTAAGCCGCGCCGCGCACCTCAAGCCTCGGCGCGCCCAAATTGCCGTAGATCAGCACCCAGTTGAGACCGGTGTTGATCAGAGTTCCGATCACTGAAATCACCAG
>JAZSAA010000513.1:0-3295 GCA_045601625.1 Clostridia bacterium
GTGATCTCGCCGTCGAAGGGCGCGACCACGACCTCGTCGGTGGGCTGCACGCCCACGCCCACGCCCAGCACGCCGGAGGCGAAGGTGTTGTCCGGGATCTGGTCATAGGGGATGACGTTGCCCTTCACGGGCTGCAGCACGGTGCCGTTGGCGCAGCGGATGACGCTGGTGGTGGGCACCTCGATCTTCGCCTGCGCGGGGGCGGCCGACGCGGCCGGGACCGCCTTGGGGGCGTCCTCCCTCCAGATGATGCTGGTCAGGGCGAAGGCCACGCCCGCCGCGATCAGCAGCTCAACCAGGTACAGCGGAATGTTGTTCACCGCGGGGATCGCGGGGATGCCGGTGACGCCGTACACGGGCGCGCCCAGCTTGAACAGGCTGCCGAACAGGGAGCCCACCGCGCCGCCGGCCATGCCGCAGATGAAGGGCTTCATGAAGCGGAAGTTGATACCGAAGATGGCGGGCTCGGTGATGCCCAGCGAGGCGGACAGCGCGGACGGGAACGCCACGGACTTGGTCTTCTGGTTCTTCACCTTCAGCGCCACGGCAAGGCAGGCGCCGAACTGGGCGAAGTTGGCCGCGGAGGCGATGGGCATCCAGGTGTTCAGGCCGGTCTGGGCGATCATGCCGGCCTCGATCACGTTGTACATGTGGTGCAGGCCCATGACCACGGTCCAGGGATAGATCGCGCCCATGACCACCGAGCCGATCAGCGAGCTGGCCAGCCACTTCGCGCCGGTCAGCACCCAGTTCTCGAGCACCGAGAACACGGGCCCGATGATGGTGAAGGTGACGAAGGAGGTGATCAGCACGGTGCACAGCGGGGTGACGAACAGGTCGATCATCTCCGGCACCTTCTTGTGCAGCCATTTCTCGATCACGCTCATCAGCAGCACGGCCAGTATGACAGGTATCACATGGCCCTGGTAACCCACTTGTTGGACGTTAAAGAAGAACAGGTGCCAGGTTGGTATCTCCCCGGCGGCATAGCTGCCCACGGTCCAGGCGTTGATCAGCGCGGGATGGACCATCATCAGGCCGACGACCGCGCCCAGGAAGATGTTGCCGCCGAACACGCGGGCGGCGGAGATGGCCACCAGCACCGGCAGCAGCGCGAAGGCGGTGTTGGCCACAAGGTCCAGGAAGGCGAACCAGTCGCTCTGGCCGAAGGCGGGCCAGAACTTCGGGATGGCTTCGACGATACCCATCATCAGGCCGGAGGCCACGATGGCGGGCAGGATGGGCACGAACACGTCGCCCGGGGTTTTCAGGATCTTCTTCCACAGGGGCATCTTGCTGGCCGCGGCGGCCTTGACGTCCGCCTTGCTGGCGGCGGAAGCGCCGGTGACAGCCAGGAATTCGTCATAGACCTTGTTGACGGTGCCGGTGCCGATGATCAGCTGCAGCTGACCGTTGGACTCGAACATGCCCTTGACGCCGTCGATGTTCTCGAGGACCTCCTTGTTGACCTTGCTGTTGTCGGCGATGACCAGCCGGAGGCGGGTCGCGCAGTGCGCCGCGCTGATGACGTTCGATCCTCCGCCGATATTGGCGGCGATCTCTTCAGCGCATTTGCGATAGTCCAGTGCCATTGATCTCTCTCCCCTTCTTCATCGTTTTCGGGCTTCCGTGCCTTTTCCGGGAAAAACGCACATAACCCCCCGATTAATGTTTATTTTACTATAACCCGGTACGAATGTAAAGTGGAAAAGTTGTTTTGTCTTGTTTTCGTTAAACATATTAAGAAAAGGCAACAGCAGGGGCGGCCCCGGTTCAGGGCCGCCCCTGCAACATTAGACAAAGAGCCGGTAATCAAGCGCCGCGCACAGTCGCGCGACACTCCACAAGTCACTCAATCATGCTTGCGTTGTAATTGAAAAGGCACTTCATTTCGCCAGCTCCTCAAAGGCCGCACGGTGCTCCTTCAGGATTCTGGCCGCGACAAACTCCAGCTTCTCGTCTTCGGTCATTTCGATCTGCGGCTCCTTGTCCAGGTCGATCACCAGCAGCTTGGGCCGATTGTTCTTGAATATGACGACCCTGCCCTTCTTCTCCGCCATCCTGGCGACGCGGGAGAAGTTCTGGTTGGCCTCCGTCGCGGTGACGATTTCGTCCGTATCGATCTTCAAAGCAAACCACCTCATAAATTATTATATCAAATAATAGGCAAAAACCAGCCTACACTATCTTATACTTCTCCACCATAGATCATTTTCACTGTCAAATTGTGATAATGGCATCTTGCTGCAAGCAGTATATCCATTATTTCTTCCACGATGCCGTTCCCATACATTTCCCCCATACGCAGTATAACCTCTATCGACTCAAGGTGCGGCCTTTCCAGAGCCAGCATAGCAGTCTTGTCCGCGGCATCCTTCGGCATCCATGTTTCATCCGCATACGCGATATAATCCATCGCCCCGAACGCGGCGCCTTTCAGCGCTTGTGCGATGCCGTCCCCAAAAATCGTTGCAACTACAGTGTACAGGGCAAATATCCCCCTGTTCGCAGTTTTCCTGATGAGATTCACATCGGATACCTCATACGCCTCGAAAAACATAGCTTCATATTGTTCCACAAATAAGCAGGCCACTTCTTCCATTATCATTTGTTCCGACATGGCATTCCATCCCCCCACAGGTTTTCTGCTTTATCAGTGATATATCACTATTATACCACAAATTTTCAGTTTAGTGACATATCACTGATATTCCATCCTCCCCTGTCCTATCATAGTGACAGATCACTTGGAGGATTGCCCTATGACCACCCAGGAAACCATTGCCGCCCGGATTCGGGCGCTGTGCCGGGAGCGCGGGATCACGCCGAACGGACTGGCCAACCTATCTGCCGTTCCGCAGGGCACGATCAAGAGCATATTGAATGGCGAAAGCCAAAATCCTGGAACCGTTACGATCAAGAAGCTCTGCGACGCCTTTGAAATCACCCTCGGGGAATTCTTCTCCACCCCGGAATTCGACATGCTCGAGCAGGAAATCAAATAAAATGGGCGCTGTTCCCAACAGCGTCCTTTCTTTTCCCCAATTTTATCATTTACAAACCCTTTTTAATATGATAGAATAATCATGGTATCATCTGTGTTACGTGTAACCAATTTTCGCGGAACACGGATTCAGGCCCCGTGGAGGGAATAAAATCTACTATATTATAAAGGGGAGTCGAGCATCGTGAAAGACACCTTTCGCGGCGGCGTCCATCCGGCAGGGCGCAAAGAGCTGAGCCGGGACGTCCCGCTGCGCGAATTCCTGCCGACGGGCGAGATGGTTTTCCCGCT
>JAZSAA010000514.1:0-2947 GCA_045601625.1 Clostridia bacterium
CCCGGGCCAGGGTGGCGGGGTTGCAGGAGACGTAGGCCAGGGTGGGAATGCGGGCGTCGGCGAGGGCCTCCAGCAGGGCCGGGTCGGCGCCTTTCCTGGGCGGGTCGAGTATGGCGGCGTCGAAGCGCTCGCCTCTTCCGAGCAGCCGGGGGATCTCCACGGCGGCGTCCCCGCAGAGGAAGGCGGCCCGGTCCGAAAGGCCGTTGCGCAGGGCGTTGCGCTTCGCGTCGGCGATGGCGGGGGGAACGATCTCGATGCCGGTGGCGTGGCGCGCCCATCTGGCCGCGCAGAGCGTGATCGTGCCCGCGCCGCAGTAGGCGTCCAGCACGTTCATATCGCACCCCGGCCCGATGCCCGCGGCCTCGAGGGCGGCGGCGTACAGTCGCTCGGCCTGGTCCGGGTTGACCTGGAAGAAGGACTGGGGAGAGACGGTGAAGTCCAGCCCCATCAGACGGTCCGGCAGCGTTTCCTCCCCGGACACCCGGACGCAGCGCCCGTCCAGCGCGTGGGCGGGGCGGCGGTTCAGGTGGCACAGCCAAAGCGATTGCAGGCTCGGCAGCGCCCCGGCCAGCGCGGGCCAGAGGCGGCTGGCGGCGTCCAGGATCGGCGCGTCGGCGCACAGGACCAGCATCATCGCCCCCGCCCGGTTCACCCGGGTGACCAGGTACTTCAGGTGCCCCGCGCAGTCCAGGCCGTCCAGGTGCTCCGAGAACCAGCGCAGCGCGTCGGCGCTCTGGGTCCGCTGGAGCAGGCAGTCGGACAGCGGCACGACGCGGTGGCTGGCCCGGGCGAAGGCCCCGACGACCGTGCGGCCGTCCTGGCGGGCAACGGGGTACTCCGCCTTATTGCGGGTGCGGTCGGGCGCGTCACAGCCCAGCGTGGGGCGCACCCCGGGGGCGTCGACGCCGCCAATGCGGGCGAGGGCGTCGGATACAATCTGTCGCTTCAGCTCGAGGGTGCGAGGGTAGCGGATGTGCCGTCCCTGACAGCCGCCGCAGGTCCCGGCATAAGGGCAGTCGGGGACAATGCGGTCCCCGGACGCCTCCAATACGTCGCAAAGAGACGCTTCACAGAAGCGTCCCTTGTCCTGGGTGACGGCGACGGCCACCCGTTCGCCTGGGATCGCCCCGGGCACGAACGCCGCGCGGCCGTCGGCCAGCCGGCCCACGCCCTGGAGCTCGGAGCCGATGCCGGTGATCTGGATGGTTTCGGTGGGTGTCATCCCGTCAATCCTTTCAATAGCCCTGCTCCATCAGGTACTGGCGGGCCTCGCCGGCCTCGGATTCCAGCGCCCGGATCTCGATATCCTCCCTGCGCCCGCCGGAGCCATCCGGACGTTTCCAGTCCACCAGGAAGCCGGCCTCGCGGAGCAGGTCTTCGATCCGGGCCGCCTGCTGCTCGCTGCGCGCGATGTAGATGACGCGCCACAGCGCCGATGGATTGCCTCGCATGGGGTTCACCGCCTTCCCTGTATGTGGTTTCATTATATAATAGGAGCCGCGGGAAGTCAACCCGGCAAAAGGGTCTCATAAGTTAACGGGAAAGTCTGCACAAACCGGTTGACCGGCCTGTCATTCTCATGTACAATCATAGTGGTGTAACATGATTGATAAACGGACGGCATGGCCCGTTTCCGGGAGGGTTTGCGAAATTGGCGTCGAGAAGGGAACAATACACGGCGGACAAGTTCATATCGCTGTTCGGCGAGCTGGTGAAGCGCGATCTCCGCAAGAAGTACCGGCGCAGCGTGCTGGGCTACTTCTGGAGCCTGCTGAACCCGCTGATGATGATGGCGGTCATGATGGTCGTGTTCTCGTATATGTTCAGGTTTGAGATCGAAAACTATCCGCTGTACCTGATCTGCGGCCAGACGATGTTCAACTTCTTCAACGAGTCCACCAATATGTCGCTGTATTCCATCATCGACAACGGGATACTGTTGAAAAAGATCTACGTGCCCAAGTACGTGTTCCCCATATCGCGGGTGCTGTCCTGCTTCGTGACGATGTCCTTCAGCCTGGTGGCCATACTGATCGTCATGCTGTTCACCCGGGTGCCGTTCCACTTCACGGTGCTGCTGTTCTGGGCGCCGATGCTGTACCTGCTGGTGTTCTGCTGCGGCATGGGGCTGCTGGTGTCGGCGCTGGCGGTGCGGTTCCGGGACGTGATCCACCTGTACAGCGTGCTGACGATGCTGTGGATGTACGCCACGCCGGTGTTCTATCCCATCGAGGCGGTGCCGCCCCAGGTGGCCCGGCTGATCCGGCTGAACCCGATGTACGTGTTCATCACGCTGTTCAGGGAGCTGCTGCTCTACGGCCGGGTGCCCGGCGCGGGGATGTGGCTCTCCGGCGCGGCGATGGCGGCGCTGGTGTTCGCCCTGGGCGCGTGGGTGTTCAGCAGGCTGCAAAAGACCTTTATCTACTATATCTGACGGTCAGGAGCTGGAACATGAGTGCGATCATAGATGTCCGGGACGTGTCCATGTGCTTCCGCAAGGAGAACGAAAAGACGGACACGCTCAAGGAATTCTTCGTCAAGCTGGTGCAGCGCAGGCTGCGGTATACCGAGTTCAGGGCCCTGAACCACGTCAACTTCTCGATCCAGCGGGGCGAGGCCGTGGCGCTGATCGGCGTGAACGGCAGCGGCAAGAGCACCATGCTCAAGCTGATCGCCGGGGTGATGGACCCCACCGGCGGCGACGTGGCCGTCAACGGCACCATCGCGCCGCTGATCGAGCTGGGCGCGGGCTTCGACGGGGATCTGGCGGCCCGGGAGAACATCTTCCTCAACGGGGCGCTGCTGGGCCACAACCGCCCGGAGCTGCAGAAGAACTTCGACCGAATCGTGGACTTCGCCGAGCTGTGGGACTTCCTCGACGCCCCGATCCGAAGCTTCTCCTCTGGCATGATCGCCCGGCTGGGCTTCGCCATCGCCACCGAGGTCA
>JAZSAA010000515.1:0-2114 GCA_045601625.1 Clostridia bacterium
TACTCGCCGCGCATCAGGCCCTGGCTCTCCTTCGGGCACATCTTGTAGCGCTCGCCGGTGAGCACGTTCATCACGGCCTGGGTACCCACGATCTGGCTGGTGGGTGTGACCAGCGGCGGATAGCCGAAGTCCTCGCGGACCCGCGGCACCTCGGCCAGCACCTCGTACAGCTTGTCGGACTGGCCGGCCTGCTTGAGCTGGTTGATCAGATTGCTCAGCATGCCGCCGGGCACCTGGTACTTCAGGGTGTTCACGTCCACGCGCAGCACCTTGGGGTCCAGCACGCCCTGCTCCTGCAGCTTCTGGGCCACGCCGCGGAAGTGCTCGGTCGCCTGGGTCATCAGGTGCAGGTCCAGGCCGGTGTCGTACTCGGTGCCGGCCAGGGTGGCCACCAGGGGCTCGGTGGCGGGCTGGGAGGTGCCGTTGCCCAGCGGGGACAGCGCACAGTCCACGATATCGACGCCCGCCTCGATGGCCTTCAGGTTGCACATGTCGCCGATGCCGGCGGTGTTGTGGGTGTGCAGGTGCACCTTGGTCTCGGGCTTCAGGGCCTGCTTGAGGCACTTGACCAGGCTGTAGGCCTTGTAGGGCAGCAGCAGGTTCGCCATGTCCTTGATGCAGATGTTGTCCGCGCCCATCTTCTCCAGCTGGAGGGCCAGGTTCACGAAGTACTCCTCGGTGTGCACGGGGCTGATGGTGTAGCTCATGGCCACCTCGCAGATGCCGCCGTACTTCTTGGTGGCCTTGATGGCCGGCTCCAGGTTGCGGGGATCGTTGAGGGCGTCGAAGATGCGGATGACGTCGATGCCGTTCTTGATGGACAGGCGGGTGAACTCGTCCACCACGTCGTCGGCATAGTGGCGGTAGCCCAGTATGTTCTGGCCGCGGAACAGCATCTGCAGCTTGGTCTTGGGCATGGCCTCCTTCAGCTTGCGCAGGCGCACCCAGGGATCCTCGTTCAAAAAGCGCAGGCAGCTGTCGAACGTCGCGCCGCCCCAGCATTCCAGGGAATAATAGCCAACCTTGTCCAGCACTTCACAGGCGGGCAGCATGTCCTCGGTGCGCATGCGGGTCGCAGCCTGGGACTGGTGCGCGTCACGAAGGATGGTCTCGGTAATCATTACTTTAGCCATTTTAAACTCCTCCATTGTTACTACGTCAAACTGCCACTGACTTGGCAGGGAGGTGTCGGAGGGGAGCAGCCCCTCTGACTTTCAATCGGCCCTGGCGACATGCGCGGCAGGGCCGCAGGAATTTGATTGCAGGGAAATCCCATTTCCCGGAGAGCAAATTCCAACCTTGCAGATTTTGCGGCCGGAGGCCTTGGCCTCAAGCAAAATCTGGAAGGGGTGGTAATGGCGGGGGAGCCTGCTCCCCCGTCCATATCAGCCGAACAGTGCGATAAACACGCCCGCGGCAACCGCGGAACCGATGACGCCGGCCACGTTGGGGCCCATGGCGTGCATCAGCAGGAAGTTGCCGGGATCCTCCTCCTGGCCCACCTTCTGGGACACGCGGGCCGCCATAGGCACGGCGGACACGCCCGCGGAGCCGATCAGCGGGTTGATCTGGCCGCCGGAGAGGATGTTCATCAGCTTGGCCAGCAGCACGCCGCCCGCGGTGCCAAAGCTGAAGGCGATGACGCCGAGGATGACGATGTAGATGGTCTGCATGGTCAGGAAGGTGCTGCCCTGGGTGGTCGCGCCGACCGTCAGGCCCAGGAAGATGGTCACGATGTTGCACAGCTCGTTCTGGGCGGTCTTGTTGATGCGCTCCACGACGCCGCAGACGCGCATCAGGTTGCCCAGCATCAGCATGCCCACCAAGGTGGCCGCGTCAGGCAGCAGCAGCGACACGATGATCGTCACCGCGATGGGGAAGATGATCGTCTCGGTCTTGGAGACCTGGCGCAGCTGGCCCATGCGGATGGTGCGCTCCTTGTGGGTGGTCAGCGCCTTCATGATGGGCGGCTGGATGACCGGCACCAGGGCCATGTAGCTGTAGGCTGCCACGGCGATGGGGCCCAGCAGGTGGGGCGCCAGCTTGGTGGTGACGAAGATGGCCGTCGGGCCGTCAGCGCCGCCGATGATGCCGATGGCGCCGGCCTCGCTGGC
>JAZSAA010000516.1:0-2577 GCA_045601625.1 Clostridia bacterium
TGGCCGCCCACGGCGATCACCGGGATCTGATCGACGCCGCACTCCCTGGCGATGTCGGGCAGCAGCCTGCCCCGCACGGTGCCGGGCAGCTTCACCTCGCCCAGCATGGCGGTGGGGATGCCCAGCTTCTCCAGCAGTTCCTTGTCCCATTCCCGGGTATAGGGGTTGAGCAGCTGGCTGGTGGAGGCGATGGTGTACTCGGTGCCCTTCTCCCCGGTCAGCAGCCAGGCCAGCAGGTCGGGCATGAACAGCAGGTCGTGGGCCATGTCCAGCGCGGGGTCGCCCTCCTGGCGCATGGCGTACAGCTGGTAGAGCGTATTGAAGGAGTTGTAGGCCAGGCCCGTGCGGGCGAACAGGTCGGCGTCGGGGATGACCTCGCGCACCTTTTCCCGCATGCCCTCGGTGCGCGCGTCGCGGTAGTGCACCGGCAGGCCCAGCAGGCGGCCGTTCCTGTCCAGCAGGCCGTAATCCACGCCCCAGGTGTCGATGCCGATGGCGTCCACCTTCACGTCCATATGGGAAATTTTCAGCAAAGCCTGCTTCATCTCGTAGAACAGGCGGGGCACGTCCCACACGAAACGGCCGCACAGCGTCACCGGGTCGTTTGAAAAGCGGTGGATCTCCCGGATCTCCAGCTTGCCGCCCGACAGCGTGCCCAGCATCGCCCGGCCGCTGGACGCGCCGAAGTCAAAGCCCAACAGGTTCAGGGTCTTCATTGTCCGTCACTCCTTCGATCGTGATTTAAAAAAGGGTATTCCTTCTCTGTTCAGCTGTGAGTATTATAGCAGAAAAAGCGCGATACCACAAGTATTTTGGGGATATTACAGAAATGAGCCGCATGAACTTAAGGAAATACCGCATAATTGGATGGTAGTATGGCGAGGTGAATTTTAGTCAGCCGTGGCCTGCAAATTTCGCAGGCTTACTGGCGGTAAGTCAAGGAATTTGCAGGCTGCGGATGGCTGAAAGTCACCCGCCAGACTGCCGTCCATATTGTGCGGTGTTTTCTTAACCGGAAAAGGGCCTGTTCCGCCTTTGGCAAGGCAACGGGTTGTTCGACAGCGCAAGGGAAAGGTCCTTCGCTGCGCTCAGGATGACAGCATAGCGTTGCCTGTCATCCTTGGCGCAGCGCAGGACCTGTATGAATCGAATAAAACGAAGCTTGACCTGTTATATCCTTCCTGAATCCGGAGGGGATTGAAGCTTTCGCCGGAGCCAGTCCTTGCCGTCGTTGAATCTGGAAACGATGAACGAGGCGACATAGTCGCCCGCCGCGTTGACCATGGTGGCCGGCGGATCGATCAGATCACCGATGGCCTGGGCAATGGGATAAACCGTCGCAAGCTGTTGTGGGAAGAACATGCTGCACAGCACCAGTTCCCCGGTGCCGCCGCCCCCGGGTATGCCGGACATAGCCACCGACGAAAGCGTGGCGACTACGATGGCCAATATCGCCTCGCCGCTGGCAAAATCCCTGCCAAACATGCCAAAGAGGAACGCCACTTTGATGATCGCGCCCATGCCCGAGCCGTCCATGTTCATGGTCGCGCCCATGGGCAGCACGATGTCGGTAACCTCCTTTGAGATGCCGGTTTCCTCGGATACTTCCATATTGGTGGGAATCGTCGCTACCGACGAACAGGTTCCGAAGGCCACTGCCGCAGGCTTGAGTATGTGCTTCAGCATCACCTTCACCGCGCCCTTCCCGCCTCCGAAGCGGGCGTAGATCGGGAAGAATATGAACATGTACGCGAAGGATACGACGTAATAGAGCATGATGGCGCGCGCGTAGCTGGACACGAAATCCGCGCCATGGGCGGACACCAGCGCCGCGAAGAAGCCAAAGAAGCCGATGGGCGCATAATAACTGATCAGCTTGATGACCTTCATCAGCACCTGGGTGAGCTCATCCAAAAGTCCGGCCAGCTTCGTCTTTGGCCCGCCGCACATCTGAATGCCGAAGCCGAAGAAGATACCCGCGATGATGAGCTGTAATATGGACCGGCGGCTCCACAGCTCCGAGAAATCCGGCTTGGTAAAGAAGCCGACGATCAGATCGCCTGCTTTCATCGCCGTGGCTTCGGTTTCCTCGAACACCGGCGCGCCCGTATAAATTGGCACAAAGCGCACGATCACATACATGAAGACGGAGGCGATAACGGTCGTACACATGAACGTCAGCACCGTCGTGACCATTAGCTTGCCCGCACGCCTGGCGCTCTTCATGTTTGCAATGGACGAAGAAATGGAGCAAAATACCGTTGGCACCACCACGCAGAACATCATATTGATGAACAGCGTTCCCAGTGGCTCCAGCGCCGAAGCGCCCGGCCAGGCAAAGCCCACCGCGATACCCAACAGGATTCCCAGAATCATGCTGAACAGGAACCAGTTGTTTTTAAGAAACTTCAGCATCAATTATCCTCCTCTGTATGGCCTGTTTGTTGCCGCTTGTAAAAGTCGGAAAACCCCGCCAACACAAGTGATTTCAAAACATTTATCAACCGATTTTTCTCCACTTTTGATTTACAATATCAGTGCGGCACTGCTTCAACCGCACAACAAGAGGGAGAAAAA
>JAZSAA010000517.1:0-3297 GCA_045601625.1 Clostridia bacterium
ATTTCTGCTTCTGATCACCGAAAAATCACAGATCACAGGAAAAAGCGGGGAAATCCGCGGGCTTTCATCTGAAGCTCAATGTTCAGGCGCGTTTTCCACCATCCACTCCATCGCCCTGCGATACCCCTCGAAGCCCATCCCGATGAAGTGGGCCTGGCAGGCCATGCCGGCGTAGGAGACGTGGCGGAAGGGCTCGCGGGCGTTCACATCGGTCAGGTGGACCTCCGCCGCGGGCAGCTGCACGGCCTTCAGCGCGTCCAGTATCGCCACGCTGGTGTGGGTGTAGGCGGCGGGGTTGATGACGATGCCCTGTGTCCCGTCGAAGTACGCCTGCTGGATGCGGTCCACGATGGCCCCTTCGTGGTTGGACTGGAAGAGCTCGACCTCCGCGCCCAATTCCTCCGCCCAGTTCCGTATGGCGGCGCACAGGGCCTCGTAGTCACGGTCGCCGTACAGGTGCTTTTCCCGTATGCCCAGCATGTTCAGATTGGGCCCGTTAACGATCAACAGCTTCATGATAGGCCTCCTCAATCCGCGCCGCGACCTCGTCCGGCGCGGCGTCGTTTTCGATGGTGAAATCCGCGGCGCCGCGGTAATGGGGCGCGCGCACCGCCCACATCTCCCGAAGCGCCTCGGGGCTTTTCGACAGGGGCCGGCCGTCCAGGGGCAGGGCGTCCAAGTCCCGCGTCAGCAGGCAAAGCCGCCCGTTCTGGCGCATGGCGCGCACATTGTCCGTCCGCAGCACCGCGCCGCCGCCGGTGGCGATGACCGCGCCCTTCTCCTTGCAGGCGTGGAGGACGACTTGCCGCTCCAGTTTCCGGAAGGCGCCTTCGCCGTCCTCGGCGAAGATCTCGGGGATCGACTTCCCCGCCCGCTCTACGATCTCGTCGTCCAGGTCCACGAAGGGCCGTTTCATGCGCTCGGCCAGCGCCATGCCGATGCGGCTCTTGCCGCTGCCGGGCATGCCGATGAGGATCAGGTTCAGGGCCTTGCGGCGCAATTGGCGGTAGATGCGGGTCGTCTCGGATTCGGGAATCCCATGGCCGGAGAACAGCTCCGCGGCCTCCCGGGCCTGGCCCACCAGCATGTACAGCCCGCCCGCGGCGGGGATGCCCCGTGCCTCGGCGTCCAGCACCAGCTTGGTCTTGTCCGGGTTGTAGATCACGTCCAGCACGCCCTCCAGCTCCGGCAGGCGGGCGATGTCCGCGGCGGCCTCGCCGTTGTTCGGGTACATGCCCACCGGGGTGGTGTTGACGAGCACCTGGGCATCGGCGTGGTCGCGATACAGTGCGGCGTAGTCCACCGGCCCCTTTCGGGACACGACCACGATCTCCCGCGCGCCCAGCCGCCGACAGGCGGCACGGGCCGTCAGCGACGTGCCGCCGCTGCCCAGTATGACAACTTTCCTCCCGGCGACGTCCACCCCCGCATGCCTCGCCAGGGCGATGAAGCCGCCGATGTCGGTGTTGTGGCCGTACAGGCTGCCGTCCGGCCGGACCACCAGCGTGTTAACGCAGCCCACCTCCCGGGCGGTGTCCGACAGGGCGTCGCAATGCTCAAAGGCGAGTACCTTGTAGGGTATGGTGACGTTCAGCCCTCTGAAATCCCGCCGGGCGAGCAGGCCGATGAATTCCGCCTCCGTCTGCTCCAACAGCCGGTAGTCGTAATCGCCCAGCTGGGCATGGATGGCCGGGGAATAGCTGTGCCCCAGCTTCGCGCCGATGAGACCGTATTGCATATTCTTTTCACTGTTCATCATAGCACCCCAAAAACGTGAACCGGTCGCAGTGTGCCTCCAGCTCGCCCATCAGGCGCAGGATGTCGGGGTCGGCCACCGAGGCGGTCATGTCGAAGAAGAAGCGGAACTCGAATTCCCGGCCCGGTATCGGGCGGCTCTCCAGCTTCAGAAGATTCACCCCGGCGATGGCCAGCCGGGAGACCACGGCGTTCAGCGCGCCGGGCTCGTGGGCCAGGTTCAGCATCAGCGAGATCTTCCGCGCCTGGGGATAGACCTCCAGCTTCCGGGAGATGCAGATGAAGCGTGTGTAGTTGTTGGCGGAATCGGCGATGTCGTCCCGAACGACGGCCAGCCCGTACAGCTCGGCGCAGGCCTTCGAGGCGATCACGGCCAGGTCGTCCCGGTCGCTCTGGGCCACGAACTGGGCGGCGACGGCGGTGTTTTCCATCACCGTTTCCCGAATCTCGGGATGGGCTGCCAGGAAGCGGGAGCACTGGCGCAGGGCCTGCTCGTGGGAGACGACCTCCGTGATGGGCGTCCTTGAATCGGCGTTTTTGCGCATCAGCCGGTGGTCGATGCGCAGCTTCTGTGCCCCGACGATGTGGAAGTGGTGGCGCTCCATCAGGTCGTACACCTGGGTCACCGAACCGGCGGTGCTGTTTTCGATGGGCAATATGCCGTAGCGGCACATGCCCTTCTCCACCGCGTTGAACACACCGTCAAAGTGGTCGAAGTAGAGGATGTCGGGGTAGGGGAACAGCCGCTCGCAGGCCTGCTGGGCGTAGGCCCCTTCCGCGCCCTGGCAGGCCACCAGCGCGTGCTCGGGCAGGCGCTTTCCCTCGGTGGAGGCGATGGCGGCGGCGATCTCGTCCACCAGCGGGCTTTTACGGTCCCACAGCGAGGACTGGTAGCTGCGGCTCAAATCGAAGATCTGGGCGTACAGCGCCTTCACGTAGGGGGCGCACTCGTCCCCCGCGGCGGCGGTCAGTCGGTTCAGTATGGCCCGCTCCCGGGCGTGGTCCCGAATGGGCTTGCCGGTCTGCTGCTTGGCCAGGGCCACCTGCTTCGAGCATTCCATGCGCCGGGCAAAGAGCCGGACCAGCTCGTCGTCGATGGCGTCGATGCTCTGGCGGATGTCTTTTAATTCCATGAGGAGCCTCCTTCTGTAAATTCTGGTTTGTCGCGGAGGCGACAAATCAGAATTCAGTATTTAGTATTTAGTATTTAGTATTTAGTGGTTAGTGGAGGAGGAAATCCTTGCGGATTTCTTTTGATTCAAAAAAATCAAGAAACGTTCAAGCCTCTACCGTTTCCTTATAATCAGACAAATCCCGTAGGGATTTGCACCACCACTAAATACTAACCACTAAATACTGTGTAAATACTCAAATTCTGATATATCGAGCACAGCTCGATATATCAGAATTTGCCATTCAAAACCATATCCAAAATCACGCACGCCACCACTGCCTCCACCACGGGCACGGCCCTGGGAACGATGCAGGGGTGGTGGCGGGCCTGGATGACCAGGGTTTCGTCCTCGGTTCTCGACAGTGACA
>JAZSAA010000518.1:0-2063 GCA_045601625.1 Clostridia bacterium
TTGAGCAGGCAGTTGTACAGGTCGCCCAGGATGGGGATGTTCTCCGGGCGCGGGTCGCGCAGGTACTTGTCATAGATGATGGCAAGGCACCTGTCGATGACGGATTTCTCTTTCGGGTCGATGCCGCTTCGGGACCCCATGATCAGCTCGCACAGGGAGAGGATGAAGTCGGACTTCAACCGCAGCGGGTTTTCATCGTCGGAGTAGTCCAGGTTGAAATCCAGCGGATTGATGTAGTCGTGGCTGCTGGGGGCGATGCGCACCACCTGTCCGCCCAGCGCCTGCACCAGCGGGTAATACTCGCCCTCCGGGTCGCAGATGATCACGTCGTCCTCCGAGAAGAAGAACACATGGGCGATCTCCCGCTTTGCCGTGAAGGACTTGCCAGAACCGGGCGTGCCGAGAATCAGGCCGTTGGGCGTCTTGAGCTGCTTTCGGTCGGCATAGATCATGTTGTTGGACACGGCGTTCAGGCCGTAGTACACCGATTCCTCGCCGGGGATGAACAGCTCCTGCGTCGTGAAAGGCACGAAGATGGCGGTGGAGGTGGTGGTCAGTGCCCGCTTGATGGGCACCTGGTTCCAGCCCAACGGCAAGCTGCTGACCATGCCCGCCTCCTGCATACAGTCGAGCCTGCGCAGCGCGCAGTTGTAGCGGTGTGCCACGCCATCCACCTGTCCCACGGCGTTTTCCAGCTCCTCCCGCGTCCGCTCGGTGTTCAGCACCAGCACCGTCACCAAGAACAGGCGCTCGTTGCGGGATTGCAAATCGTCCAGCAGGTGCTGGGCCTCGCCTGAATACGTGTTCAGGTCAGATGGGATGATGTCCATGTCATAGCCGGAGCGCACCGCTTTCTTCTGCTCCTCGATCTTCATCTTGTTGATGTCGCTGACCTTGCCCTTCACCATCTTGATGGCGGCGCTCTGCTCGATGGACTGAATGTGCATGGTGATGACCATATCCCTGTCCAGGTCGAGGAACTCGGCCAGCATCTTGTCGGAAAGCTCGGAGGCGAGAATCTGGAGATAGGACACGGCGCTGTAACGGTTCCCCATGCGGTAAAAGCGCCGGTTCCTGAAATTGAAGCTAGTCGGTGCGATGTAATCCTTGGTGGACATCCCCGATTTCAGCACCATGTCATAGCTGAACTCGAAAGGCGCTTTCGCGTCCGGATTGAAGAACTCGTGCATCTGCTTGAGTCTCTCCGCGCCGTTCAGCGGATAGGCCACTACGCCCAGCACCTTGAAGTTGGTGAGGATGTCGGCTTCGATGCGCTCCAGCTTCGGCTTGGCCTCGCGGAAGTTGTCCGCCTCGATGGAGTAGGTGATGTACTTGGTGCGGATCAGGCCGTTGTTGCCCTTCTGGAGTTGCTCCCTGAGCATATCGGCGTATTCTTCCATCAGGTCGGAGAAGCGGTCATTCCGGGGGCGCACCTTGATGAGATTCTCCAGCTCCGCGGCGATGCTGTGCCGGTTGGAGAAGGTGAGCTGGGCGTGGATGGTGTAGTCGAAGTAGTTGAGGAACTCCGACCAACCGTCAAAGATGTCGGCCTTGTCATCGGGCTGCGCCAGCTGGTAGTTCAGGTCGAGGTAGCGGATGGTCTTGGAGTACAGCCGGTCATGGACGCGGCAGATGCCGTCCTTGCCCATCTCCCGATAGGGAATGGTCGCCTGTGCGGAGATTGCCCGCTTATTCTGCTTTTCCGGCTGGGGCTTCTTCGCGCCGTTCCTCGCGCCCTTCTTCTTCGCAGCCGCCTTGTGCTTCGCGGCGGCCTTCCTGCGGACGGCCTGCCGCTTTGCCGCCTCCTTTGCCTCCCGCTTCGCCGCTTTTTCAGCGGCGCGGCGCTGCCTGCGGCTCATGGGCTTTCCCGCGGGCGGCGCATCGACGAAATCCGTCTCGTAGGCGCTATCCGACATTTCCGCATGGACGGTCATGCCGGCGTCAGCGCTTCTTTTTCTTCGGAACATTCCTGGCTCCTTTCCGGCCCGTGCCTCTGGCGGGCACCGCCTTTTTCTTCTCATAGAGGTTGGTCATTTCGTATTTGCGGACGCCGGGCCGCAGGA
>JAZSAA010000519.1:0-3021 GCA_045601625.1 Clostridia bacterium
TTGGGCCCAGATCGCAGGTATGACGGAAGAAGACTTTATCAAATATCTGGGCGAGAATCACGTCTCCATATTCCACTTCGATGATGAGGCGGAGTTTTTGGAGGAAATGAAGAATGCTTAGAGTGATCGTCAACTCCACACCGCTGATCGCGCTGTGCAACATAGGCAGGCTGGACTTGCTCCAGAAGGTATATGGCAGAATCGTGATCCCTCAAGCGGTCTTTGACGAGGTGACGGAAAAGGACGATTCAGCCTGCCGCCAGATCAAACAGTGCCCGGACTGGATCGAGATCGAACAGATTTCAGACAACTCACAGAAGCAAATGTATCGGGCCAAGCTGCACGATGGTGAAGTCGAGGTGATGATACTTGCCCAGGAGCCACCGACCGCTGACTTGGTGATCATCGACGACAATGCCGCCAAGAAGACGGCCAAATTCCTGGGACTGCATGTGACGGGGACGCTGGGTGTGTTGCTGAGAGCAAAGAGGATGGGGCTGGTTGAGAGAATCGCACCGGTCATTGATGACTTGTGCAAAAACGGCTTCTATGTAGATGATACGGTCAGAGCGATAGCACTCAGACAAGCCGGGGAGAATCAATAAGGATTCTGGCCGGAACAACAAGCGCGGACGGAAGCGAAATGGTATAATAAATACTGGAGAATACGAGCGACAGGTGCAAAGCCATGCGAATCATATTTGTGCGACACGGGGAACCGGACTACGTGATCGACTGCCTGACCCGCGAGGGCCGCGCGCAGGCCGCGGCGGCGGCTGAGCGGCTGGCGGTGGAGGGGATCTCCGCGATCTACGCCTCGCCCTGCGGGCGGGCGGCAGAGACGGCCTCCTACACGGCGGCGCGACTGGGGCTGCCGGTGACCACGCTGGATTACATGCACGAGATCGGCTGGGGCGGGGCGGGAATTGACTGCGAGGGCCACCCCTGGACGCTGGGCGATAAGATGCTGGCGGAGGGCTTTGACTTTCTTGGGGAGGACTGGCGGGCCCACCCGTACTTCGACGGGAACGCGGCGACAGTGTACTACAGGGCTATCGCGGTGGAGTTCGATGCTTTCCTGGCCGGGCGCGGGTACCGGCACGAGGGCCGGCGCTTCTTCTGCGACGGCGGTACGGACGCAACCATTGCCCTGTTCAGCCACGGCGGCTCGGGGGCGTGCGTGCTGGCGCACCTCTTGAATTTGCCGTTTCCGTATGTGGCGTCGGTTCTGCCCTATGACTTCACCTCGATCATCATACTGGATTTTCCGGTGAACCCCGGCGCATACGTCTTCCCCCGGGTGGAGCTGTTCAACGACTGCGCCCACATCCGCCGCCACGCCGGCGGGCCGAGGCTTCAACAGGAATCAGAGCGATAAAGGAGCTGGAACACCATGAAATACCAGGGCATCCGAAAGATCCACGAGGGAAAATTCATCACCCGCTACGACGTGGACTATGTGACCGAGGAGGGGCGCCCGAAGACCTACGAGATCATCAGCAGAAACAGGGACCTTCATACGCTGGAGGAATTGCAGAACAAGGCGCCGGATTCGGTGATCCTGATCCTGACGGACGAGAGCGGCGAACGGATGCTGGTCAGCCGGGAGTACCGCATGGCGATCGCCCAGTGGATCTACAACTTCCCGGCGGGGCTGATCGATCCCGGCGAGACCCCGGAGCAGAGCGCGAAGCGGGAGCTGTGGGAGGAGACCGGCCTGACGCTGACGCGCATCGACGACGTGCTGGACAACAGCTACAACGCCGTGGGCTTCGCCAACGAGCGGAGCATCTGCGTCTTCGGCACGGCGACCGGGGAGTTCAGGAAGAGCACCTCCGACGCCGAGGAGATCGTGCCCGGCTGGTACACCAAGGAGCAGATGCGCGCCCTGCTGCGCACCGAGCCCTTCGCGGCGAGAACCCAGGCCTATTGCTACGCCTGGGCTTATAATAAAATTTGAACAGAAAAAGGAGGACATGCGTATGATGACCATCAAGGCAATCACCTTCAGGAAGGACGGCTTCTACGGCCAGCCCTTCGCCTTCGGCGGCGAGGACGGCCCCGAAAAATTCGACCCCAACGTGCGCTATCGCGGCGCCCTGACCAACTACCTGATCGACACCGGCGACGAGGTGATCCTGGTGGACACCGGCCTGCCGGCGGGCACCCCCGAGGAGGTCCCGGACGAGAAGAGTCCCGCCTTCACCGGCAGGGACGTGGGCACCTACATGTCCCAGTTCGCCGCGCTGGGCTACAAGCCCGAGCAGGTGACGAAGATCCTGCTGACCCACAAGCACGCCGACCACTCCGGCGAGCTGAAGTCCTTCCCCAACGCGAAGATCTACGTGAACGCCGACGAGGTCTCCGCCGACGAGCTGAAGGGCCTGGGCAACCTCGTGCCCGTCACCTTCACCGATGGCCCGTACTACAATTTCCCCGCCAGCCAGAAGATCCGGGACGGCATTTATTACATCAAGGCCAAGGGCCACACCAACGGCAACAGCATCGTCATCGTGGAGCTGGACGGCCTGTTCTACATGATCCACGGCGACATCACCTATGTGGACGAGGCGCTGTACGCCAACAAGCTGTCGGTGGTGTACGACGACAAAGCCGCCGCCCGCGAGACGCTGGACCGGGTGCGGGAATTCATTCGCAACCATCCCACGGTGTACGTCTCCACCCACACCCCCCAGGGCTACGAGAACCTGGAGGCGAAGCGGGTGATGGACCTGGACCATCCCGTGGAGACCATCTTCGAGGAATACGACTTTGGCAGCATGACGGCCTCCGGTAAGTACGTCTGTTCCGTCTGCGGCTACGTGTACGACCCCGCCGAGCACGACGGCGTGGCATTCGACGACCTGCCCGAGGACTGGAAGTGTCCCCGCTGCAAGCAGCCGAAGGGGAGGTTTAATCGGGCGTAAAGAAATGGATATGCGACGGGGGCCGCCTTTTCGGGAGGCCCCTGTCGCATATCCAATTAATATCCCATCAGTCCTTCTTCGGGCCGAACAGGCC
>JAZSAA010000520.1:0-2819 GCA_045601625.1 Clostridia bacterium
GGCTGTGGGTGACCATCCGCGACGCGCTGGCGCTGCTGCTGGTGGCCGTGGCCATCACCCCGGCGTTCAAGATGCGCTTCTGGAACGTGGGCGGCGAGGGCCAGGTGCTGATCGGGGCCACCGCCACCGCCGCAGTGATGATCAACCTGGGCGACAAGGTGCCCGCGCCGGTGCTGTTTGCGCTGATGATCGGCGCGTCGCTGCTGGCGGGCATGGTCTGGGGCCTGATCCCGGCGCTGTTCAAGGCCGGCTGGAACACCAACGAGACGCTGTTTACGCTGATGATGAACTACGTGGCCACCCAGCTCGTGTCCTTCTGCATCGTGTTCTGGGAAAACCCCGCGGGCTCCAACAGCGTGGGCATCATCAATTCATCCAGCAAGGCCGGGTGGCTTCCGCCGCTGTTTGGCCTGACCTACGGCTGGAACCTGGTGATCGTGGTGGCCATCACCGCGTTCATCTACGTCTACCTGCGCTATTCCAAGCAGGGCTATGAGATCGCCTACGTGGGCCAGAGCGTGAACACCGCCCGCTACGCCGGCATCAACGTGAAGACCGTCATCATCCGCACGATGGCCATCTCCGGCGCGCTGTGCGGCCTGGCCGGGTTCATACTGGTCTCGGGCGCGGGCCACACCATCTCCACCACCCTGGCCGGGGGCCGGGGCTTCACCGCCATCGTGGTGGCCTGGCTGAGCAAGCTGAACACCTTCACGATGATGATCGTGTCGTTCCTGCTGACCTTCATGGCCAAGGGCGCGATACAGATCGCCAGCCAGTTCAGCCTGAACGAGAACGCCAGCGAGATCATCACCGGCATCATACTGTTCTTCGTGCTGGGCTGCGAGTTCTTTATCAACTACAAGGTGGAATTCCGCCACCGCCACAGGGAGGGCTGGGCCATGCCGGCGATCATTACATTTCTGCAGAACGCCATTCGCCAGGGCATCTGCATACTCTTCGGCGCCAACGGCGAGATACTGACCGAGAAATCCGGCAACCTGAACCTGGGCGTGCCCGGCATGATGTACATGGGCGGCATCGCCGGCCTGGCGGCGGCCTTCATGTACGAGCGGGGGACCCAGACGCCCAACCCCTCGGTGGGCTTCCTGCTGGCGCTGCTGGCCGCGCTGGTCGCCGGCGGGCTGGGCGGGCTGGTCTACAGCGTGCTGACCATCTCGCTGCGGGCCAACCAGAACGTCTCCGGCCTGGCCCTGACCACCTTCGGCGTGGGCCTGGGCAACTTCTTCGGCGGGTCGCTTTCCAAGCTGGCGGGCGGCGTGGGCCAGATCTCCACCGCGGCCACGGCCAGCGCCTTCCGGCTGACGCTGCCCGTGCTGCGGGACATCCCGGTGGTGGGCGACGTGCTGTTCAGCTACGGCCTGTTGACCTATATCGCCATCGCGGTGTCCGTCGTGATGTCCTGGTACCTGAACCGCACCCGCCAGGGCCTGTGCCTGCGGGCGGTGGGCGAGAACCCCGCCACCGCCGATGCCGCCGGCATCAACGTGTCGCTGTACAAGTACCTGGCCACCGTCATCGGCGGGGCCATCTGCGGGCTGGGCGGCCTGTACTTCGTGATGGAGTACTCCGGCGGCACCTGGACCAACAACGGCTTCGGCGACCGGGGCTGGCTGGCCGTGGCGCTGGTGATCTTCGCCCGCTGGCGTCCGCTGAACGCCGTGTGGGGCTCGCTGCTGTTCGGCGCGCTGTACATCCTCTTCCTGTACACCCCCGGCCTGGGCCGCAGCACCCAGGAGATCTTCAAGATGCTGCCCTACGTGGTCACGATCATCGTGCTGATCCTGACCAGCCTGCGCAAGAAGAAGGAGGACCAGCCGCCGGAGAGCCTGGGGCAGCACTACTTCCGCGAGGAGCGGTAGAGCGTTGGTGGAGTCGACAGTTCGACTCCACCAAAATTTTCCCCAGGGTCTTCCCATTCCCTGTAAAATAGTGTATAATATCTTTACATCCCATCAGAATAACGGAGGTAACACCATGGCAAAGTATGTTTGCGACGCATGCGGCTGGGAATATGACGAGGAACTGGGCAGCCCCGAGAACGGCATCGCCCCCGGCACCAAGTTTGCCGACCTGCCCGACGACTTTGAGTGTCCCCTGTGCGGCGTGGGCAAGGACATGTTCTCCGAGGCCTGATCGAAGAAACGACCGAGGCAATGCAGGGGCGCCGATTCGGCGCCCCTGCGGCATATGACCCTGGACCATCCAAGGAGGTTATCCGATGAACCATGAATTTGACGTTGCGGTGCTCGGCGGCGGGCCGGGCGGCTACGAGTGCGCGATTCGCTGCGCCCAGCTGGGCCTGAAGACGGCTCTGGTGGAGGCGCGGGAGCTGGGCGGCACCTGCCTGAACCGGGGGTGCATTCCCACCAAGGCGCTGTTGCACGGCGCGGAGCTGTACGCCTACGCGAAGTCCGGCGGCGATTTCGGACTGATCACCGACGGGTTGACGCTGAAATACCCCCAGCTGGCGGCCTATAAGGACGACAAGGTCAAGAAGCTGGTCGCGGGCATCGAGGCGCTGGAGAAGGCCCACGGCGTCGAGGTCATCCGCGGCTTCGGCAGGCTGACCGGGCCCAATGCCATGGACGTCGAGGGCCGCAAGATCACCTACGACAAGCTGATCCTGGCCATGGGCAGCGCCCCGGCGAAGCCCCCGGTGCCGGGCATGGAGAAGGCTCACACCAGCGACGACGTGCTGTCGGCCACCGACCTGCCCAGCGGGGCCATCATCATCGGCGGCGGCGTGATCGGCATCGAGTTCGCCACGCTGTTCTCCTCGCTGGGCAAGAAGGTGA
>JAZSAA010000521.1:0-13902 GCA_045601625.1 Clostridia bacterium
GCGACAAATCAGAATTTCAGTGGTTAGTATTTAGTATTTAGTGGTTAGTGGAGGAGGAAATCCTAACGGATTTCTTTTGATTCAAGGGATCAAGAAACGTTGAAGCCTCTACCGTTTCCTTATAATCAAACAAATCCCGTAGGGATTTGCACCACCGCTAAATACTAACCACTAAATACTAAATACTCAAATTCTGATTTATCGAGCATCAGCTCGATAAATCAGAATTTTACTTGTCTGTTTTTGACTTTTTTACATCCACCACTGGCACTATGGGTTATTTTATGCTAACATATATTAGTATTATAAAACTACATGACAGAGGCGACGGCTATGACACAGCAGGAGCGTCACTTGAACCTGGCCCCGACGCGGCGAACGGATTCGGGCCGGTCGCTGGCCCAGGCGGCGAGGGCCTATATCGAAGCCCACAGCGAGGAGAAGTTTTCGCTGCAGGCGGTGGCCGATGCCCTGTTCGTCAACGGCAGCTATCTGCTGAGGGTATTCAAGGCCAACACCGGGCACACGCTGCTGTGGTATCACAACCACATCCGCTGCGAGCGCGCCAAGGCGATGCTGTCCCTTGGGGACAGGAGCATCTCCCAGGTGGGCGAACAGGTGGGCTTCGTGTCCTCGGCCCACTTTTCCCATGTATTCAGGAAGATGACCGGCATGACGCCCACGGAATACCGCCAGGCCAGCGCCCCGCCGACCGGGCGGTGAAAGGAGCGTCCATGGAGAGGAAGGCAAAGGCCGCCCGCGTGATCAGCGACACCACGCTGGACCGCTACCTGGCCGCCATACTGGCGCTGCGCCAGCGTATCCCCATCGTGCGCTCTGTGGACGTGGCCACCCACCTGGGCAATTCCAAGGCCTGCGTCAGCATGGCGCTGAAGCAGATGATCGCCCAGCAGCTGGTGGAGGTCGGCCCCCACGGCGCGCTGCTGCTGACCGAGACGGGCGAGCGCCGCGCCGCGGACCACCGGGACAGCTGCGACTCCTTCAGGTGGCTGCTGGTGCGCTCCGGCGTCGCCGAACAGGATGCCTGCGCCGAAGCCGCCGCCATCACCCGCGCCCTCAGCCGCCGGTCCTTCGAGGCGCTGCAGGGATACCTGGCGGGGATGGGGATCGGCGCAGGACAGGAATAAACAACGGGCTGTCTCAAAACGGATAAACCTGCGAAGAACATGCAATTGTAGGGGCGGGGATGCGCCGCCCCTACAGCTGTTTTATGCAGCGAACTCCATTCCGAGACAGCTCGGTCATTTCTGTCAGGATTTGTACGCCTCTTCCACCGCCGAGATCACCGCGTCCCTGGCTTCGCCGGGGCGCAGGCGCCGGGCCATCAGCACCAGGCGGTCGTCGTCGATGCAGGTGGACAGGGTCAGCAGCGCGTCGTCCGGGCGCACGTCCACGGGGATCGTGAACATCGAACGGGCTTCCACTTCGCCGATGTAGGTGTCGAAGTCGGCCGTCGAGGCGAAGGTGGGGCTCGAGAAGTAGTTGAAGTAATCAGGGTCGTCGGTCTTCGACGACACCAGCATCACCGCGAACACGGCGTAGCTCTCCTTCTCCCAGAGGGTGCTGAAGGCGATCGTCGGGTGCTGGCGCACGAAGTCCAGCTTGCGGTAGTGGGTCAGTATGCCGAACATACTGCCGTCGTTCATGCTGTGGCCGTGGATCAGCAGGTTCTGGGTATCGCTGTTGACCGGCGAGTTCTCGTCCAGGAACAGCGTGCCGGAGGCATTCTTCGCGCCGGTGAAGTCGTGGTCCAGGTAGAAGGTGTTGTCCCGGTACACCACCGGCAGGTGCACCGTGCCGGATATGCTGATCCAGCCCACCGTGTCGGGGTTCTTCTGCGCCAGCTCGCGCATCTCCGGCAGGATGTCCAGGTCGGTGCGGTGGAAGGCCGCCGTCTGCGGGACCTCCGCCGCTTCGGCCGCCTCCGCCTGCAGCGGGACCACCTCGGGCATCTCGATGGGCGTGCCGTCCGGCAGCACCATCGCCGACAGCTCGCCGTAGGACGACGACGAGGCGGACGACTCCTGCGCCGCGAAGGCCGGGACGTCGCCATCGCCGACGGGCGGCGCGGCGATCTGGGCCTGCATCTCGTCGCCGGTGACGCCGTACATGGCTGCCAGCTGGCGGTTCAGCCGCGCCGTGCGGATGCTGCGCACGATCACCGAGGCCGACAGCCCCAGCGCCACCACCACGACCAGCGCCAGCACGGCCTGGGCGGCCATGAAGCGCCGACGGTTGACCACGCGGTAGCGCCTGCGCCGCCTCGGCGCGGGCGCGCCGGCGCGGGCGCGCTGCGGCGCGGCAGCCCCGGCTCCCGGCCGCTGCGGCCTGGGGCCGCCCGCATTCGGGCGACGCGGTCCGGCATACGGGCGCTGCGGTGCGGGCCTGTCCGCACTCAATCGCCGCTGGATGGGCTCCCGGACGTCCAGTCGCCGCGCCTCGGGCGCGTTTCCCGGCCGGTATCGGATTCGCCGCGTTCTCTTTCGCTGCAAGATGCATACACCTTCATTTCACTGGGGCGATGGAAAAGCCCTCGATTGCCAGAACCACCGCTGGCATTATCCCCCACTTCGATTTCCGAACAATGCGTATTGTTCACAGTTGGATTCCGATTTCATGACATAGAATTACGCTGTCAGTATTCCTCCCGACGCCTGCGCAGGGCGATCAGCAGGATGGTCGCGACCATGGCGACGATGGCGTACAGGGGCAGGTCGGTGCGGTCGCCGGTGTCCACCCGGCCGCGGACGGCGAGGGTGACCTCCCGGCTGACGATCTGCGTGCCCTCTGCATCGGTGACGACGCAGCGGAATACGCAGCCGTCCCACTTCTTCTCGATGGCCTTCCGGCTCAGGGTGGGTTCGGTGAAGCCCTTCAGGTCCACCCATTTTTTGTGGGCCGGGTCCCACACCTGCCACTGGTAGGTATAAGGTTTTGTTCCGCCGGAGACCTCCACGGTGAAGGCCACGTCCTCGCCCGCCTGGGCCACCACGTCCTCGGGCTGCCGGGTGAAGCGCAGCGGATTTTCGCCGCCGAACAACACGTCGAACTCGTTGTTGGCGTAGGCGTTCTCGTCGGTATCCACCACCGACAGCGCCACCCGGGCGTGGCGGTGCTTCGCCGGGTCGTCCACCAGGGCGCTGACGGGCAGCGTGATGGTCTGGGCCCTGCGGTTGGAAGCGGACTTTTCATAGAGCGGCAGGCTCAGGTAGGTCGCGTCGCTGGCGCCGTCCGCGTACACCGCGCAGCTCAATTTCAGCGGCAGGCGGGTCGCGGCGTAGTTGCGAACGGTGATGTCCAGCAGGCGCTCGCCGTCCAGGCCGTCGTAGATGCGGTGCTTGACCTCGATGTCGTGCACGTCCAGCACCACGTCGGTATCCATGGGGTCGATCGCGTTGGCGTAAAGTCCGGAATCAATGGCGCTCTGCGCCGCGCCGTTGGCCCGGAGAGGCGCCTGCAGCTCCAGCTTGCCGGTCCTTTCGTTCAGCACGTAGCTCAGCGTCGCCGACGGGTTTTCGCCGTTGGCCACCAGTCCCGCTGCGTTGGCCGCCGCCGCCATCGCGTTGGATTCCACGGACACCGCCGTCACCTTCAGCCGCATGGTCTTCCGGCCGTGCCAGTCCTCGGGGATCTTGAAGGCCGCGCAGTAGTTGCCCACCGCGCCGGGCATCAGCGTCTCGACCTTGATGTGCTCGGGCTTGCTGGCCTTGATCACATCCGAGGAGACCAGCTTGACATCACTCTCGTTCTTGTGCAGCTTGTAGGCCCTGGTCTCGCTGTCCACCACCCAGTCGTGCTTGCGGGAGATGTTGCCGTAGTCCTCCTGGCGGTAGGCCACGTCCTTGCCGGTGCGCGAAACGTTGCCGTTGGCCAGGGTGACCTTGTTCTTGGTGGAATCGAGGGCGTTGATGTGCACGGTCTCCACCGGCTTGTCGCCCTCCTTGCCGTCCACCACCTCGTACATGCCGATGTCCAGGGTGGCGATGGGCACGTTGCCCTCGTTCATGATGCCCAGGGTCACGTCCTCGAAGTCGCCCGCCTTCACGGCCAGCGCCCGGGGTATGGCAGCGATCAGGTTCGCCGAGGGCTTGAGCTTCTCCTCGAAGCTGAACAGCGCGATCGGGGCGGTTTTGGGGCGATCCCTCTCTGCGATCTTGTCCAGGTCCGTAGCCACGGCGTTGAGGTAGCCGGTGCCGGAGCTCAGCAGGATGGCGTTGCTCACCGCGGCGTCCAGTTTGCCCTCGACAGTCATGTATGCTCCCGGCTCGCCCTTTGTGTAGACGCAGGTCATCCCAGGCAGCTTGAACTCGGCGAGCACCGCCGGGTCGAGCACGGTGTTGGTGTTCGGGTCGAAGGCCATGGCCCATATGCGCCAGACCGTCGGGTCGCTGTCCTTCTGCTTATTGGCCGCAGCCACCCAGTACAGGTAGGTCACGTTGTTGAGTATTACGATGTTGAAGTGGTCGGTGGGAATCACGGCGTCGTAATCGTACTTCGTCACGTCGACCTCCAAATCGTCGCCGCCCGCGCCCTTGGTCGGGTCTATGACCAGGCCGTAGAGCCGGTTTTGGACCGCGCCGGCCTTGTTCTTCTCCCGCTTGGTGTAGAAGAACCTGAGCGGCACCTTGTTTTCAATTTCCATTCTGCGATCCTTCGTCGCCGCCACCAGGTTGCCGATGTCGCCCTTGTCCAGCACGATGGCAGTTTTGTTCTTGTTCTCCTGGGCGGTTCGGTTCATCTCATACCTGTACATCTCGATGGCCTTGTCCCCCGCCGCGCCGTTCTTCGGCTGGCTGATGGCCACGAAATCCATGCTGGTGCCGCGTTGCGGATCGATGCCCCGAATCGCGTCCGCCTGGCTCAGCGTATTCAGCACCTTGGTGCGCTCGTAGCCGCTTCCCATGCCGCTTGCGACATTCCTGTCGGTGAGGAACGTCAGCTGGCTATGCCACATGTGAAAGCCGGTCACGCCGACGGGGGCGGTATCGTTCTTGTAGGCGATGGTGGGCATCTCGCCGTACATCTCAAATCCGCTGAAATGCGCATCCTTGCCCTCTCCGGTCACCGAGCGCACGTAGTCGATGCGGGGATTGGTAAAGCTGTCGTAGGAGTACGACGCATGGTTGTCCATGCTTCCGGCCGCTTGGCAGGCGTCAAACTGGAAGTTGTGGTCATAGCCGGGCTTCATGGACAGCCGATGGTTCAGGTTGCCCTTGCCGTCCGATTCCAGCACCACCACGTAGGCCATCATGTTCTGCTTGAAAAACCAGTCCATCTCCTTTAAGCTGAGATCGTTGCGCACCGGGAAGCCGTCCGCGTCAAAGCGGCTGGCGGATGTGGCGATCACGTAGACGAACTTGTCATCGGCGGCGACGTCGAAGGCGTAATCGTCCTTCCCGGCGAGGGCCTGAATGAACTGGTCGCGGCCGTTTTCCCTGGCATTCTTCAGGTCGTCGTCGTCCACGACCTGCTGGGTCGAGCCGGTGCCGTTCACGCCGCCGTCCGCGTTCAGGCACTGCCAGCGCACGCGGGTGTGCGTCTTGCCGTCCTTGCCCTGCACCTTTGCCAGGTGGAAGGCGAAGGTCTTGCCCGCGGCCTCGACGACCTTGAAGTTCGAGCCCACGTTGTTCTGTGTGTCGGCCCTGACCACCTCTTTGGCGTCCTTGGCCAGCTGGGGATAGCTCTGGGGCTCGGCGTAGGTCACCTGGAGCTGCTTGGGCTGCTTCTCTTCCGCGTTCATGTAATAATCCAGCAGGTTAGCGGAAGCGTTGCTGGACCAGATCGTGCCGCTGACCAGCTCCCAATCCTTGCGGAAGCGGATAAAGAACACCGTCGCGCCCACGGACAGCTTCACCAGGCCTCCCAGGGTCATGCTTGTAGGCGTCTTGCTGGCGATGCTCAGGGTAATGATGAGGTTCAACGTGGCCGACAGCTCGACCCAGGCGTCCAGGAAGCCCTTGATGCCCACGCCCAGCGCCGCGCCCAGGGAGAGGCTGATGGAGATGGTGATGTCGTTGTAGGGCTTCAGCTCCCAGTTCTGGAAGCCGCCGTTGACCCAGCAGAAGTTCAGCACGTGCTCCATGGCGAAGCCCGCAGCGATGCCCAGCGTGAACGACACGTACACCGGAACCGGGCCGATGGGATAGCTGATGGTCCAGCTGAAGCTGTAGGAGATGGTGACACCGGTGCCCACCCGCAGGCTGACGTTGGTGGACTTCACGTCCGGCACGTCCCCGTCCAGCTCCCATCGGCCGGTGGCCACCACGAAGAAGCCGACGTCGATGCCGGATTCCCCCATGAACTTCCAGCCCTTGGTCTTGTAGAAGTCCTTGGCCAGGTTGTACTTGCCCTTGTAATTGGCAAAGGTACCCTTCTTTTCTATGAAGGCCTCGGCCTGCTTGTAGGCGCGCAGGTCCTTGCTCTGCCAGTTGCCCAGCAGCTTTTTCGTGTCGTCCTCGATGATCGAGCTGCCCATGTAGATGGTCACATACCCGCCGGGATTGATGTTGATCTTCGGCAGGTACTCTATGAAGGGCAGGTCGAAGTTGATGCTGACATCGATGACGGGGATTTTGCAGCCCAGGCTGAATTTCTTTTCCAGCACACCCTGGAACACGCTGGTGGAGCCGGTGCCCTCGTCGATGGGCGCGTCGGTGGCGCTGCGGTGGGAAACCAGCTTCGACGGGAAGGTCAGGTTCGCGGATGCGTCCTTGCCGAACATGAACGTGACCGCCTTGTCCTTGCCCGACGTGGGCACGAACAGCTGCTTCCACTTGCCCTTGAAGGTGTACACGTCGCCGTTGTGGCTGGTGGGCTCGACGTAGATGTTCCGCGCGCCCGGCGTCCTGTCCTGGGTGCCGTAATAGCGCATCACCAGGCCTGGCAGGTTCTTGCCCTCGGTATTGCGAAAGGCCACCTTGATCTCGAATTCGTAGTCGTTGGCGGTGGAATAGACCATGTCGTATTCCGAATTCATGATGTCCCTGCCGTTGAAGGACATCATATAGGGATAGGGGTCGCCCCCGGCGTTGGGAGCGTCCCCGGCATTCGCCTTCGCGGCGATCGGGGTCAGGGTCACGTTGTAGTTTTCGCCCTTGGCCAGGTCCATGTCCTCGATGACGAAATCCCGGTAGCCCTGGGGGCGGGGGTCCGCCTCCACGTACAGGTGGACGATGTCGTACTCGTCCAGCTTGAACTGGTTCACGGGAATCACGGCGACGCCGGTGTCGTTCGTGGTATAGGTGTTCATCTGGGCGTCCTGCCTGGCGGCGTCCCGCACCTTCACCGACACGCCCTTGACGGGCTCGGGCTTTTCCCTGGTGCCCGTCCGGAGGGTGATGGCGACCTCGTTTTCAGACAGCACGGTGATCTGGGCGTCCACGTCGTTGGCCGCGACGCCCCCCGCGGAGGACAGCCGGTTCGACCGGGAGGCCGACCCGCTGACCCGTGCGACAGGGGCGGTATTGGTCACCGGGCTCGCGGAACCGGTAAACAGGTCGGTCATCCATGCCCCGATGCCGGCATCGCCGTCGTTCGACGCGGGGGACTTTCGCAGGTACCGCTGCATGCTCTCGATCTGCGCCTCCCAGTCCGAGGTGTTTTCCGCGATGATCTTCCGGATCTCCACGATCTCCGCCTGGGCCTCCTCGATGCACGCCGAGCAGCGCACCCGGTCGGAATCGAACATGGTGTCCGTCTGCTCCCCCATCAATCGGCTGTATTCGGCGATGACGCCGGTGGCCTCCGCCAGCTGGTCCTGGTAGTAGCGCAGCGTCTCGCGCAGCTGCTCCGCCTCCAGATACACCTTCTGGGCCTGCTCGTCCGACGACCCCCTCGTGTACCGGTCATAGGCGACGCGGTCGGTTTCCTTCAGCTCGGACAGCGTGAAGGCCGCCTGGGAGAGCAGGTCCGTAACGGTGTTCAGGTCCACGTCCAGCTTTTCGTCCAGCCAGTCCCGCAGCTGGGAGGCGTTCCAGCTGAGGTTGGGCTTCATGCCGGCGTGGTAGCTGCCGTCGCCATTGGCCGCCAGCCCCCCGGTACCCAGGCCCGTGAGGGCGCGGGCCGCGGCGAGTTCGTCTTCGGACAACACCCTGCCGACGGTGGCCAGTGCGTCGATAGGCAGCGCCTGAACCAGCATCACCATCAGCAGCAGCGCGCAAAGCAGCTTTTTCATCGGTATTCCTCCTTTTTGGGGCAAAGGGAGAGGGCGGGGGTATTCTGATTTATCGAGCTGTTGCTCGATAAATCAGAATTTGAGTATTTAGTATTTAGTGGTTAGTATTTAGTAGTGGTGCAAATCCCTACGGGATTTGTTTGATTATAAGGAAATGGTAGAGGCTTCAACATTTCTTGATCCCTTGAATCAAAAGAAATCCGCAAGGATTTCCTCCTCCACTAACCACTAAATGCTAAATACTAAATACTGAATTCTGATTTGTCGCCCCGCGACAAATCAGAATTTACGCCTCCCTGCGCCTTCTTCTCATCCACCACAGCAGCGCGATGGCGGCCATGGCGGCGGCGAGGTACAGGGGCAGGTTGCTGTTATCGCCGGTGTCCACCCGGTCGCGCACCCTCAGGGTAACCTCCCGGCTGACGATCTGCGTGCCCTGGGCATCGGTGACGACACAGCGGAACCTGCAGCCGTCCCACTTCTTTTCGATGTCCTTCCGGCTCAGGGTGGGATCGGTGAAGCCCTTCAGGTCTACCCATTTTTCATGGACCGGGTCCCACACCTGCCACTGGTAGGTGTAGGGCTTTGTTCCGCCGGCGACCTCCACGGTAAAGGCCACGTCCTCGCCCTCCTGGGCGACCACGTCCTCGGGCTGCCGGGTGAAGCGCAGCGGGTCCGCGCCGCCCAGGTTGACGGTAAACTCGTTGTTAACCTGGGCGCTCTCCTCGATGCCCACGGCGGAGATCACCACCCGCAGCTGTTTGTGCCGGTTCACGTCATCCACCAGGGCACTCAGCGGCGCGCGGAAGGTCTGGGTGTGGCGGGTGGAGGTAGCCTGCCGGTAGTAGGGCAGGTTCAGGTAGTAGGGCTCCTCAGCGTCGTCCACGTACACCGCGCAGGTCAGCTTCAGCTGGTCGCCGGTGACGGCGTGGTTCTTCACCGAGAAGCTGAGCCAGTCCTGGCCGTCCCAGCCCGCGTACACCCGGTGGGACACGTCGATGTCTTGCACGTGCACCATCAGGTCCACGGAGTCGCCGGCCGCCACCTCATTGGCGAAGATGCCGGATTCGATGGCGTTGTCCACCAGCGCGTTGGAGACCGCGGGCCTTTGCAGCACCATCACGTTGCGCTCCGGGTCGAGGACGTACTCCAGCAGCACCGGTTCGTCGCCGTCGTCGGCGTTGGCAGCCAGCCCGGCGGCGTTCGCCATGGCGCGCAGCCAGTTGGAATCCACCGATTCACGGACGACCCGCAGGCGCAGCTTCTTCTGCCCCGACCAGCCGCTGGGGATCATGAAGGAAGCCATGATATCGGCCAGAGCGCCGGGCATCAGGAAGTCGCTGGTCAGGTGGCGGGCGTCGTCGCTCGTGACCTCCGGATTCCCTATCTCAAAGGTTTTGCCCACCTTCATCTTGTAGGTGACCGTTTCCGTCTTGTGGATAAAGTCGCGCTGGCGGGGGCTGAAGTCAAAGTCCTCGGCGCGATGGGCCACCTCCTTGCCGGTCAAAATGGGCTTAGTATTGTTCGCCATGGTAATACTGCTCTTTTCCGGCTCGTGGCAGTTGACGTGCACCGTCTGCACCAGGCTGCCCTCCGCGCCGTTCTTGTCCACCTCGCGCATTTCGACGTCAAAGGCGGCCACGGCCACGTTGCCCTCGTTCATGATGCCCAAGTCCACGTCCTCGTAATTGCCGGCCTTGACCAGCGTGTGCTGGGGGATGGCGGTCGTCATGCTCACCAGGCCCTTCAGGTTTTCAGTGAAGCTGTAATAGCTGACGCGCGGTACGGATTCATCCTTGGCTTTCTCCTCGGCGATGGCGGCGATGAAGCCTTTGTTGGCCGAAGTCAGCTCTACGCGGGTGGGGATCATGTCATAATCCTTTTCGCCTGTCTCGGCCTTTACATGGGTCTTCGGCAACTCGAACTGTGCCACCACAAAGGCGTCGGACATGGTGTTGCTGGCGGCGTCATAGGCCACGGCCCAAATGCGCCACACCACGCTGTCGGTATCGTCGACCTTCGGCGAGGCATTCCACCAATACAGGTAGGGCGCCGCACCAATGTAACCCAGCTGAAAGTTATTGGTATGCATCGTTACGTCGTAATCGTACTGCGTCACGTCCAGCTCCATATCGCAGGTCTCATCCATGGATTTTGGTGGGGTGCCCCGGATGGGGTCGATGTAGAGCCCCTTCAGCCGGTACTGGGCGTCGCCGCTGTTGTTGGTCTCCCGCTCCACATAGAAGATGGTGCTGACCACGCCGCCCTCCACCGGGCTGGTGGTCACCCGGAAATCCGTGATGTCGCCCTTCGCCAGCGCTACAGCCTTTTCGTTTTCGACGTAGAGTTGATGGTTGTTCATTTTCCAGTCGAAATACTCGATGACGCGATCGCCATCCCCGCCATTCGCCGGCTCGCACAGCGCCACAAAGGGAAGTACGGGATCGTATACCAGGTCGTCATTGGTTGGGCGCAGCGCGCCGCACATCGTGCTGGTCACCTTGGAGCGGCGATAGCCGCTCCCCATGCTGCACGCGACCTGGCCGGTCGAATAGGTGTCCAGCAGGTGGCTTATACCGGTGTGGCTGTACCAGAAGGTTCTCTCCAGGACCAGGCCCTGGTCGTAGCTGACGCTGTCGGTCTGAATATAGAATTCATACAGATCGACCGTCTTGTCGGCCTTGTTGCCCTTCCATATCACATCGGCGTAACTGAAGGTGACGTTGATTTCGGGACGAGTGTAGCCGATGCTCATTTGTCCCGCCCAGCGGTTGCTGCCGTTGGCGTCCTTAACGCTCAGGTTGTAGGAAAGGTTTCCCGAAGCATCGGGCTCGAGTATGAGCGCATAGAGTTCCGAGTTATACATCACCTGGTTCCTGGGCTTGGGGAGGCCGTGCTCGTCAAAGCTGCCCGCGTTGAGCACCGCGACGAACACCAGCCCTTCGTCGCTCACCACGTCAAAGGAATAATCGTCCTTCGCGCTGTATTCCTTCCAGCTGTCCTTAAACCTAAAGTACCGACTATCCCATCCGTCGGCGCTGAACACGTCCTGCATGGAATGAACGGTGTTATCGCCCTCCCGCTTCCAGCTGAGGCGCCAGTGGGGCTTCCCGTCGAAGCCCTGGACCCTGGACAGGAAGAAGGCATAGGTATGGCCCTCAACCACCAGATACTTCACGTTGTCCCTTGCGTCGGGAATCCTGTCCAGCAGGACCGCCATGTCGGGCTTTAGCTTGGAATAGTCCTGGGGATCCTGGTGGGCGGCCTCCTCGGGCTCGGACGCATTGTCCTCGGCATTCATGTAGTGATCCAACAGGTTCGCCTCGACCTTCGGGTACAGCTGGCCGTGGAGGAAGCTCCAGGTGTAGTTGAAATCCACGAAGAACACCGTCGCGCCCACGGTGAGGGCGCAGCCGTAGGTGACCGTGAACCCGCTGGGCTGCTTGTCCTGTATGGACAGGCGCACCATCACGTTCAGGTTTGCAGAGAACTTCACATAGGCCTCCAGGAAGCCCTTGATGCCCACGCCCAGCTGGGCGCTGAAATAGATACCGATGCTGATGTCAATCTCCTTGATGATCTGGAACTTCCAGTTCTGGAACTGGTTGTTGACCCAGCACAGGTCCAGCTGGAGGTCGATGCCGAAGCCCACGCTGAGCCCCAGTGAGAAGGTGACCTCCACCGGCACGGGGCCCACCAAGAACTGCCAGCCCCAGCTGTATTCACAGTTCATCAGGAAGCCCGCGCCCACTGTCAGACTGATCAGCTTGGTCTTTACGTCCGGGTTGTCCGAACTCAGGTTCCAGCAGCCCCGGGCCACGGCAAATATGCCGAAGTTGATCTTGCCTTCGGCGATGAATTTCAGCTTCCGAACCTTGGTATAGTTGTAGTTCAGGGCCAGCTTGGCCTTGTAGTCATTCAATGTTGTTGTCTTTTCCAGCTTCTCCTCGGCGCGCCGTAATACCTTCAGGTCCTTGCTCTTCCAGTCCTTCGTGACATCCTTGACCAGGTCCCCGAACACGTCGGTGCCGATCCATATCGTGATGCTGCCGCTCGGGCTGATGTTCACTTTGGGCAGATACTCGGTGAAGGGCAGGTTCAGGCCCAGGTGGATCTTGTGGTCGCCGCCCAGGGGGATGTCGGTGGAAAAGCCCATGCCTTGCCCCAGCACCTTGCCGAACACGCCGCCGTTGGGGCCGGTGCCCTCGTTGATGGGCTGGTCGGCAGCGCCCCTATTTGAAATCAGGCGCGAGGTCTTCTTCATGGCGTTCGCGCCGTCGAAGGAGAAGGTGGGACGATGGGCATCGTCGTTCGCGTTGGGCGAGAACCGCTGCTTCCACGGGCCCTTGAAGATGTAGACATTGCCATTTTGGTGCTCGGCGGTGGCGGTGCACTTCTTCAGCTTGCTGAAGCTGCCATCGTTTTCGTACCAGGTCATGGTCATGGTGGGGCTGCCCAAGATGTTGGCCGCCACCACCTTGATCTCAAAATCGTAGTCGTTGATCGGGGAATAGAGCATGTCGTAGTTGGAATAGAGGATATCCTTGCTGCCGAATTCCGCCGACACCAGGTAGGGCTTGCCACTCGCGTTGGCGGTCTTCCCCGCCCCGTTGGAGGATGCGTCCAGCGTTTCCATGACGATCTCGTAGGGCACGCCCAGGTCCAGGTCCAGGTCGTCGATCAATATGCTGCGGTACTTGTTGCCGCCGTCAATCTTCAGCGCGAGGCGGACGCAATCGTATTCGTCGGTGGTGAACTTGTTGGATTCAAAAATCACATTGCCCTGCTCGTTGATATCGCCTTTGATCCACGAGGCACCAGACTTCAGGATGTCCTTTACCTGTACAGTGACGTCCGTCACGGGCACGCGCTTTTTATTCTCCTCCCGGCACAGCGAAATGCCCACCTGGTGTTCGGTCATCACGTCGATGGTGAAGTCCACGTCGTTCGTCGCCAGGCCGGCGTCCGCCGCCAGCCGGGAAAGCCGGGTGCTGGAGGCGGTGACCGCCGTGACCTTCGCGGTATTGTGCACCGGTTCTTCGGCTTTGAACAGCTCGCCCAGTATGTCGCCCACATACAGATCATCCTCATCGCTGCCGTAGGGGCCCTCCTGTATGTAATTACGCAGTTGGTTTGCCTTCGCCTCCCATGCGTCGATGTTCTCCGCGACAGTCTGCCGGTCGGCGGTCAGGTTTCTGACCGCCTCCTCGATGCGTGCCGAGTAGCGCACCTTTTCGGAATCGAACATGCTGTCCCCGTCGTCCTGCATCATGTGGCTCAGCTCGGCGATCAGACCCGCGGATTCCTCCAGGCGGGTCTTGTAGTAGCGCATCTCCTGGCGCAGGGCCTCGGCTTCGACACGCAGGTGCTGCACCGCGTCGTCCGCGCCGCTCTTCATGAATTCCTTATGGGCGGCGGGATCGGTCTGCTCCAGCTCAGCCACGGCGTAGTCCGCCCGGGAGAGGGTATCCCCCAGGTTGTAGATGTCCTTTGACAGCCGATCCTCCAGGTAGTGGATCAGCTGGGCGGCGTTCCACGAGGCGTTGGGTTTCATGCCGTTATGGTAAAGCCCGTCGCCGTCGCCCAGGCCCGTCAGGGCATAGGCCCGGGCCAGCTCGTCGGCGGTGAGCACCTTGCCCACCGTAGCCAATGCGTCAAAGGGCAGTATCTGCGCAAGCAGCACAAGCAACAGCAGCGACGAGAGCAGT
>JAZSAA010000522.1:0-3772 GCA_045601625.1 Clostridia bacterium
GAGCCGCTGAGGCCCACGGCGATCACGCCCTTTTTCGCGGCGCGCTCGCCCACGCCCTGCATCACCTTGCCGAAGCAGCTCTGCCAGTCGGTGCGGCCCTCGCCGGTGACCACCAGGTCGGTGCCCTCCAGGCGCTGGTCGAAGCCGATCAGGTCCAGCACCGTGTCGATGCCCGACTTCATCTCGCCGCCCAGGAACACCAGCGCCGCGCCCAGGCCGCCCGCCGCGCCCGCGCCTTTGATGGCGTCGGGATCGATGCCGAACTGCCGGCGGATCACGTCGCGATAGTTCACCATGCCCGCCTCCAGCCGCGCCTGCATCTCCGGCGTCGCGCCCTTCTGGGCCCCGAAGGTCCAGGTGGCGCCGTTTTCGCCGCACAGGGGGTTGGTGACGTCGCACATCACGGTGATCTTCGTATTTGCGATGCGGTGGTCCAGCGTGGAGACGTCGATGGCGCACACCTTCTCCAGGTCCTCGCCCCGGCCCTCCAGCTCGTGGCCGTCGGCGTCCAGGAAGCGACCGCCCAGCGCCCGCACGCAGCCCATGCCGCCGTCGTTGGTGGCGCTGCCGCCGATGGCGATGGAGATGTCGGTGAAGCCCATGTCCAGCGCGTGGCGGATCAGCTCGCCGGTGCCGTAGCTTGTGGCCTTCAGCGGGTTGCGCTTATCCAGCGGCACCAGGGGCAGCCCGGAGGCCGCCGCCATCTCGATCACCGCGCGGTGGTCGTCCAATTTGCCGTAGCGGGCGGTGACCTTCTCCATCATCGGGCCGCACACCTCGGCCTCGAGCCATTCGCCCTTCTCCGCGGCCACCACCGCGTCCGTGGTGCCCTCGCCGCCGTCGGCCACCGGCACGCCGCTGTACTCGATCTCGCCGAACACGTCCGTCGCCGCCCGCGCCAGCAGCGCCACGGTCTGCTCGCTGGTCAGCGTGCCCTTGAAGGAATCCGATGCAAACAGGAACTTCATGTGGTTAACCTCCCCATCGTTTATTTGCTGGATTTATTGTAGCATTTTGGGTGAAGATATGATATATTATATCTGACAATAATTAGCCGAAATATGGCGATAAATTTGTATTGAATGACAACCGGAGGCGACGCCCATGCCCGCGCAGATCCGCACGCAGCTGGCCCAGCAGATCGTGGATACGCTGAAGACGATTTGCAGCCACGACATCAACTTCATCGACCTCCAGGGGCGCATCAGCGCCAGCACCGACCCGGCCCGGGTGGGCGGCTATCACGAGGGCGGCTACGAGGCGGCGAGGGCGGGCCGGATCGTCACCATCCAGCGGGACGATCCGGACCGGAATGTGCGCCACGGCATCAACATGCCCATACGCTTCCACGGCAGCACCGTGGCGGTCATCGGCATTACGGGGGCCCCGGAGGCGGTGCAGAAATATGCCGACCTGGCCCAGCGCCTCACGCTGCTGCTGCTGCGGGAGCACGAGATCGACACCCGGAACTACGACACCCGCACGCAGACGGGCTATCTGGTGCGGGCGCTGATCGACCGGGAGACGGTGACCCCGGCGTTCATCGCCGAGGTCCTGGAAAAAAACGGGCTGGCGGACAGGAGCGAACCCTGGCGGACCATGGTCATACAGCTTCAGGAGGACCACGCGCACCCGCTGTCCGCCATAGAGGCGGCGATACAGGGCGTGATGGGGCGGCTGGGCAGGTGCCTGGCAGCCTATCGCTTCCCGAACGAGTATGTGCTGCTGGTGAAGGAGCGTGACAGCGCCGGCTGGACCCAGGCCCTCGGCGCGCTGGCCGCCGACTGGCCCGGGGACATCCGCGTGGGCATCGGCTCGGCGAGGCGGCTGTCCCGGCAGGACCTGTCCTTCAGCGCGGCGAAGCTGGCGCTGCAAAGCCTGGAGGCCGGGGAGAACTTCGCCTCGTATGAATCGGTGCGGCTGGAGATCCTCTTGGGCAGCGTCTCCCGGACCGCGGCGGACGCCTACCTGCAAAAGTGCCTCGGGGGGCTGGACGAGGGGGACCGGGAACTGCTGAACCTCTACTTCGCCTCGGAGATGTCCCTGAAGGCGACGGCCCGGCGCTGCTTTTTGCACGTCAACACGGTCCAGTACCGCCTGCGGCGGATCAGGGATCGCTGCGGCCTCGACCCCCGGCGCTTCCGGGAAGCCTCCATGCTGTATACGGCGCTGCGCCTGGAGGCCATGAACGGCGGCGGGAAGGGCGCGCATATGGCGCAGGAGCCGGAGAATTTGTAAATGAACTATAAATAATTGCCCCTTTTCGTTGTGCATTGTCCGGCCGTGTGCTATAATGCATGTCGATGTTCCGCGATGGCGCGGAAAATGAAATGGAGGCAAAGCATATGAATATGAAGAAGCTGCTGTGCGCGGTACTGGCCATGCTGCTGGCGCTGGGCGCGATGGCAATGGCGGAAACCCAGGACGATCTCCAGGCCCAGCTGGACGCGGCCAACGCCCGCGTGGCCGAGCTGGAGGCCCAGGTGGAGTTGTACAAGCCCTATTATGACAAGCAGGTCGTGGCCGAGTTCGGCGAGGACGGCGTCATCTGGCGGGACGACGCCATGAAGGAGTTCGAGGCCGCGTCCAGCGCCTACGCCCAGTACGGCCTGTCCATCGACGAGTTCGCCGACGGCATCAAGGAGGACATCCTGAAGTCGCTGGTGAGGAACGCCGTCGTCGACGCCAAGGCCGCCGAGCTGGGCCTGAGCCAGCTGGACGACGAGACCCTCGCCAGGCTGCAGGCTGAGGCCGCCGAGACCTTCGAGACCTATGTCACCAACTACCGCAGCTACTTCGCCGCCGAGGACGCCACCGACGAGGAGGCCCGCGAGCAGACCCTCGCCGCCCTGGAATCCTACGGCCTGACCCAGGACGCCCTGACCCAGCAGACCATCGAAGGCTATGTGGACGAGCAGCTGTTCAACCACGTCACCGCCGACGTCGCCGTCACCGACGAGGACGTCCAGGCCAAGTACGACGCCCTGGTGGCCGAGGCCCAGGAGAACTACGCCGACGATTACGCCTACAACAGCGCCCGCAACAACGGCGAGGACATCGTCTGGAACCCCGAGGGCTACCGCGCCGTGAAGCACGTGCTGATCAAGTTCGACGACGACCAGGCCAAGCAGTACAGCGAGCTGCACAGCACCCTGGACAGCCTGAACGCCGAGCTGGAGGCCCTGGACGCCCCCGCCGAGACCGCGGAAGCGACGGAAGCCCCCACCGAAGGCGAGGAAGCCGAGGCCGAGGCGACCCCCGAGCCCACGCCTGAGCCCCGCAGCCGCGAGGAGATCCAGGCCGACATCGGCAACATCGCCACCGAGATCGAGGCCCTGTACAGCCAGCTGCTGCCCCAGGCCCAGCAGGTGATCGACGAGTTCAACGGCGGCGCGGACTTCAACAGCCTGATCGAGAAGTACAACGCCGATCCCGGCATGCAGAACGAGCCCACCGCCACCAACGGCTACGCCGTTTCCGCGAACTCCACCACCTGGGACCCGGCCTTCACCGAGGGCGCCATGGACATCGAGGCCGTGGGCCAGATCAGCGGCCCCGTTTACGGCCAGAACGGCATCCACATCATCTACTACCTCAGCGACATCACCCCCGGCCCGGTGGCCCTGGAGGACATCGCCGACGCCGTGAAGAGCGCCGCCCTGCAGGACAAGACCTCTGAAACCTACGAGAACCAGGTCAACGCCTGGGTCGAGGAGGCCAAGCCGGTCTACCACGCGGATCGGTTCTGATCCACTTTAGAAGCGAGTGAAGG
>JAZSAA010000523.1:0-2250 GCA_045601625.1 Clostridia bacterium
CTCGTCCTCTAATAAACGGATCTTCTCCTCCTTTTGTGCCATTTCCTGTTGCATAGAGGCAATTCTCAACTCATATACGGTCGTCAGTTTTTTATTCTCTTCCTCCAACTGGTCAATCCTGAAAGAGGTTATTTTATAATACCCATTTCTTGTTCCTATCATCCCTTTCCCTTGGTCTGCAAATTTTCTTCATTTGGGGCTTGACTTTTTATTCGCAGACTCAAATAAGAAATAGAATAGATCCTGTGCGAAGAGAAAGATCTTTTTGCTTTTTAAATTGAGCAAGGGGCTTCAACGCAGGTATGGCGAAAAAGGCACCGCAGGATTGTATAGGCTTAGGTTGAGATTAGTATGATTTGTCTTTTTCCTGCCGGGCTGTGAACAGTAACGTCCGGGCTTTGCGCCGCCCAGGATGACGCGCAGGAGGTTGACGTCCTGAGCGCAGCGAAGGGCTTTTTCTCATACCCCGTACTGCGCGGCCAGGCGGCGGGCCTCGGCCCTCATCTTCTGCACCACGGGGTAGGGGCCGGTGATGCGTATGCCGTCGCCCAGGGCCATGATCCAGCCGAAGAACTGGGCGCTGACGGCCACGTTCACCTTCGCCTCGAAGTGGTTTTCGTCGGTGGGCACCAGCAGTATGTCCTTGCCGAAGCGGTCGATCAGCACGCCCACCATCCGGTTCTCACCCTCCAGCGTGACGGGGGTTTCCTCGCCGCCGAACATGCCGAACACGCTCTTGGCGTAGTGGGCCATGTCGAAGGCCTCCACGTGCTCCCGGCCCTCCCTGGGCTGGTCGGTCAGCGTGATGCGCTGCATCTTGTCCACCCGGTAATGCTTGATCTTGTCGTCCGCGGCGTCGTGGGCCACCAGGTAGTAGTTTTCGTCGTCCCAGGTCAGGCACCAGGGGCTCACCTGGTACCACTTGCCGCCCCGGCGCAGCGCCATCTCCTTGTTCACGGTCCACTGGGTGTACTGGAACCGGATCTGGGAATTGCCGTTGATGGCGGTGTGCAGCTTGTCGATATTATAATAGATGGATTCGTTCATCGTCTTGACCCGCCCGGCGATGATCACCTGGCGGTGCAGCTGCTGGGCCTGGTTGCTGCTGACGAGCCCCTCCAGCTTGCCGATCAGCTCCCGGGACTTGCGGTCGGTGATGAACTTCGCCGCCTGCACCGAGTCCACCAGCAGCTTCAGCTCCGGCAGCTCGAATTCCCGGGAGGCGAGGCTGTAGTAGGTGTTGTGCCCCGCGTGCTCGCTGATGATGTCCAGGCCGAAGCGGCGCAGCTCCTCGAAATCGGCGTACAGCGTCTTGCGATCGGCGTTGACGTCGTAATCGGCGAGCCTGGCGATGATCTGCGGCATCGTCAGCCCGTGCTCCTCGTCCGTTTCCTCGTGGAATATCTTCGCAAGGTACAGCATCTTCAGCTTTTGATTTGCACCCTTGGGCATCGATTGCGCCTCCTTTATTAATTCTGATTTGTCCCTCACTTCTCCCGGTGCAGTCTGACCCCGCTTTCGGGCAGCGAGGCGCATGCGCTGGGACTGATGCCGAAGGTCTGCCGAAAGGCGCGGTAAAACGCGCTGTAGTCGGAAAAGCCGCATTCCTGACAGGCCCCCGAGGCACTGGTCCCGTGGCTGATCATGGTGTAGGCGGCGTCCAGGCGCATCCGCCGGACGCATTCCGCCGGGGTCATGCCGGTGACCTGCTTGAACTGGCGGGTCAGCGTGTTTTTGTCCATGAAGAAGGTTTCGGCCAGTTCGGTGACGCTCAGCCTGTCCTGCAGGTGGGCGGAGATATATTCGTACACGCGCTGTATATCGCCGTAGCGCCGGGCGGCCCGGCCCGTCATGGCACCCGGCTCGCGGGAGAGCACCCGGCTGATGTGGACCAGCAGCTGGGCAACCACCAGGCGGTTCAGGGTGGAGCTGTCCAGGTCGTTCAGCTGCTTTTCGTGCAGCAGCGAGAACAGCAGCCCGATCATCAATTCGTAGGTCTCCGGGTCCGGCACGATCAGGTTGCGCCCCTTCAGGCCGTCCCCCAGCAGGTTGCGGAACCGGGGCAGCAATCCGGTCAGCGATTCCACGAAAGAAGGGTCCAGCCACAGCACGAAGCGTTCCACCGTCATGCCCTTTTCCGGCACGCAGGAAAAATGCACCTGGCCCGGGGCGATCAAAAGCAGCCTGCCCGGCCCCACCCGATAGCGGTGGCCGTCGATCACGAATTCCAGGCCTTCGGTGCGGGAAAAG
>JAZSAA010000524.1:0-2100 GCA_045601625.1 Clostridia bacterium
CTGGCTGAACAGGCCGTCTTCGGGGTTCTGGGTGGCGCGCCACTCGTGGGCGATCAGGGCCCAGGTGGCCTCGTAGAGGTTGGCGTATTCCGGGTCGCGCTGGGCCTGGCAGACGAAGCTCTGGCGGGGCTGGTTGATGTCCTCACCGGAAATCTGGAACAGGCCATACTTGTCGCAGAGCGCGCGGATGCGGTTCAGCTGGGCCTTGGTGTTGCGGCTGGGCATGTAGGTGATGGCGCGATAGCCCAGCCCGGCCACGTATTCCACCAGCTCGTCCAGGAAGTCGTCCTCGAACTTCTGGGCCTTTTTATCGCCGGTCACGCTGTCGCCCACGTCGCCCAGGTAGGCGTAGGCCGAGATGGCGCCCATCTTCTCGGACAGGGCCAGCAGCTCGCGCACGTCGGGGCATTCGTCGGTGGCGTCGATGTAGAAGCGGCTGATCAGCTGGCTCTTGATCCAGCCCAGCAGGTCATACATCATGTGGGGGTTGGCCTCGTCCAGCAGAAAGCCCTCGATCTTGCCGGAGATAGGCAGCTTCAGCTCGTCCTTGATGAACTTCACCAGCTTTTCGCCCTTGCCGATGACGTCGATCATGCGATAGGCCAGGGCGCTGGACAGGTGGCGCTCGGTGACGGAGCCGCCTTTGACGAAGTTGGACAGCGGCAGCACGTCCCTGTCGAAGTCAATGGTTACGCCGTACTTGCCCATCATGCCGTTGATGGCGTCCACCATCTTGCGGTTGCGCACGTTGCGCTTCTCCCGGTAGGGGGCGTAAAGCGCGTTCAGCTCGGCGGCGCGGTCGTGGGGCACGCCGTGCAGCGCCATGTAGACGATGCCCTTCTGGTCCGGGTTGTTCAGCTTGCGGTCGCCGAAGGGCGTGTTTGCGAAGGACGCGCGGCACTCCATGCCGATGGTCGCGCCCATACGGGCCGCCTTCGCCGCCGCCAGGAATTCATTCGCGCCGGCGATGGAATCGTGGTCCATCAGCCCGCAGGTGCAAAGCCCCGCCGCCCGGGCGAAGTACACCGCCGCCGTGGGGCTGTAGGGCGAGAAGGAATAGGTGGTGTGGATGTGGTTGTTCACATCCCGGGCCACAGGGGGCAGTTTCTCGGTTTTCAATAACATTTCCAGATTTGACAAAGCATTTTCGCCGTTCAAGAGGGCGAGGATTTCTTCGCGGGTTTTTGGCATGGGTCATCATCCTTTCGGGGTTTGATTTGTCATGACCATTGTAGCATTTTGGAAAACGGGTTGCAAGGACGGATTTTCGCCATACCTTTTTCCGATATTCCGCCATAGCCTTGACTTTTAACACATCCGCGCATTATAATGTCCATACAGGCGATGACGGAGAGAGTAGCGCGTTTTCAAGCCCAAAGAGAGCCGGGATGGTGAGAGCCGGCGGCCGCGGGGCGCGCGAACATGGCTCCCGAGCTCCGGGCGCGAGCTGCCGCGAGGCTTTAACGTCCGGCGTAGGCATAACCTGCCGCCACGTTACAGGCATACAAGGCGCGGTTTCGGGGCAAGCTGTACCCGGGTCGCGTGAACAGGGTTGGTACCGCGCACACCGCGCCCCTTTGCGGGGGCGCGTATTTTATTGCGAATACGGGGGAGAGGATATTTCATAATCTCAATCTAAAATATGTACAAGCATGCGAGGGCATTTTTCGACATACCAAGGCGAAGGCCCGCAGGCTTGCTGGCGGCAAGTCAAGGGGCTTCAACGCTGGTATCGCGAAAAAGACACCGCAGGATTGTATAGGTTTAGGTTGAGATTAGTAACAATATATCCCGTTTCCCATTCCCAATTCATTCAAAGGGGGAAGAACCATGCCGAAGCCCACATTCTACATCACCACGCCCATCTACTACCCCAGCGGCAACATGCACATCGGCCACACCTACACCACCGTGGCGGCGGACACCATGACCCGCTTCAAAAAGCAGACGGGCTATGATACCTATTTCCTCACCGGCACCGACGAGCACGGCCAGAAGATCGAGCGCAAGGCCGCCGAGGCCGGCGTGACGCCCCAGCAGTTCGTGGACAAGATCGTGGCCGAGACCAAGGACCTGTGGAAGCTGATGAACATCGAGTAC
>JAZSAA010000525.1:0-4994 GCA_045601625.1 Clostridia bacterium
CCCGCCCGGATACGAAATGGTTCGTTGTACCCGGCGGGCGGCGCATCGCCGCCCCTACAATTGCATATCCTTCGTATGTTTATGCTTTTAAGACAGCTCCGTTTTGATACGCTGTTTTTTCAACGCCTCAGTCCAGCGCGATCCTGAACACCAGCGGCATCGCCTCGCCGGCGGGTGCGCCGGGCTGCGCGCGCAGGTGCAGGCCGGCGGCGTCCCGGGTCCACGGCACGTCCCCGTCGGAGCCCAGCAGCCGCACGCGACGTATGACGCCGTGGAAGTTGGCCTGGCGGGAGGCGTCCAGCTCGCCCAGGGCCTGCACGCAGTATTCCCCGCTCTCCGAGGGGCTCATGGCGATGACGTACAGCGCGTCGCCCTTCACGGTGAAGCGGAAGTCCCGGTCGGTGTACCGCGGGGCCACGTCGTCGGAGAACTGGCCCTCGGCGACCCGGGTGGGGCCTTCGCCGTATTTGCGCCAGGGCATCGTGTCGTAGATCGCCTCGCCGTTGACGTCCAGCCACGCGCCGATCTGTTCAAGAATATGGGCGTCCTCCTCCGGGATCGTGCCGTCCGCCCTGGGGCCGATGTTCAGCAGGAAGTTGCCGTTCTTGCTGACCTCGTCCACCAGGTTCCAGACCAGCTCCCGGGCGCTCTTGTAATCGTTGCCCTCGGTGTAGCCCCAGGAATTGCGGGCCACGGAGGTGTCCGTCTGCCAGATGTAGGGCTTGATGTCGGCAAACTGCCCGCGTTCCACGTCCGGCACGGCGGTGCCGAACAGGAAGCTGTCGTGCTTGTAGTTGATGACGACCTCCTCGCCCCGGGCGGCAGCCCGGTTGTAGTAGTAGGCTGCCAGCTTCTTGAGCCAGGGCTTCGCGGCACGGTGCTCGATCCACCAGTCGAAGTAGAGCACGCGGGGGCTGTAGCGGTCGATCAGCTCGCAGGTGCGCAGCAGCCAGTCCTCCATGTATTCGTCGCTGGGCGCGGGCTTTCCGTCGATGTCGTGCCACTCCGGCTCCGGCATGGACGGCCAGTAGAGGTCGCCCTTCGCCAGGGGCTCGCGGATGTCGCTGTCGAATTCCCTGCCGTGGCCCAGGAAGAACCAGTGCTCGATGCGGTGGGAGGAGGCGCCCATCACCAGCCCCCTGTCCCGGCAGGCGGCGGACAGCTCGCCCAGAACGTCCCGCTTCGGCCCCATCTCAAAGGCGTTCCAGTGGGAGATGTCGCTGCGGTACATCTGGAACCCGTCGTGGTGCTCCGCCACCGGTACGACGTATTTCGCGCCGGAGCGCTCGAACAGCGCCGCCCAGGCCTGGGGATCGAATTTCCCGGCGCGGAACAGGGGAATGAAGTCCTTGTAGCCGAAGTCCCTGTGGGGACCGTAGGTGTTCACGTGGTGCTCGAATTCCGGCGAGCCCTGTATGTACATGTTCCGCGGGTACCACTCGTTGCCGAAGGCCGGGACGCTGTAGACGCCCCAGTGGATGAAGATGCCGAACTTCAACCTCCGGTACCATTCCGGCGCCCGGTAACGGGACAGGGACGCCCATGTGTCGGTATATGGGCCCTTCGCGATGCAGGCGTCGATCTGCTCCAGAGTTGGATTCGCGTGATTTGCCATTGCGGTATACCCCCCTTGTAATCGCTCAGCGGCGTAGCACCATCATACCATGCCGCAGGCCATAAAGCAAGGCCGCGCGGCCATGAATAATCCCTCACGGCGCGATAAAACCCCTGAAACGCCCAGAAGAGGCGGAATAAATACTCCACAAGTCATGGTTTCTATGGTATAATGGAAACAGACAGCACCTCCGCCGGCAGGCGGGCTCATACCATCGCATGGAGAGAAGCGCATGAACGAAAAAAAGAAGATCGGCTTCGTGGTCGGGAACTATCATACGGATCATCCCAGCCGGCTCGTGCACATGATCTGGGAACTGCTGAAGGACGAGGATGTGCAGCTGCAGGTGTTTCTCGGGACGGAGAGCGCCAGCTTCATCCAGGACTTCGCCCTGCGGTCCAGCCGGTTTGACTACCAGTACGCCTCACTGTGCGGGTATACAGAGTTTGAGAGCCTGGATCTGCTGATCATCTCCGCCGGCACGCTATCCATCTACCAGAACCAGATACCGCTGGAGGACTTCCTGAAGCACGCGCCGGACATTCCGATGATCCTGACGGAGACCGACCGCGCGCCCCGGCAGGGGATCACGCTGATCGCGGACAACACCCGGGGCCTCGCCGGCTGCGTGGAGCACCTGATCACCGTCCACGGGTTGACCCGGATCGGCTTTATCACCGGGCCGGAGAACAACCAGGACGCCGAGGAGCGGTTCGCGGGCTACCGGGACACGCTGTTCAGGCACGGCATTCCCCTCCGCGAGGCCTACATCGCCCGGGGCGATTACTCCGAAAACGTGGACAAGAGCGTGGAACAGCTGCTGGACCGCGCGCCGGAGCTGGAGGCGATCGCCTCCGCCAACGACGAGATGACCGTGGCGATCTACCGGGTGTGCCGCAAGCGCGGCCTTTTGGTGGGCAGGGACATCGCTGTGACGGGGTTCGACGACATGGTGATGGCCCCCTATATGGACCCGCCCCTCACCACCGCGCGGCAGGACTACGACGCTTTCTCGCGGCAGGCGGTGAAGAGCGCGCTGCAGATGCTCCGGGGTGAAGCGGTGACCTCGCAGCGCATCCCCGTGCCGTTCATTCGCCGCTGCTCCTGCGGCTGCGCGCCGGGAACGGGGGAGGCCCGCCCGGAGCAGGCCGAGGTGGTGCGCAGCCTTCAGCGCACCCGCGAATACCAGCACAATTCCTGGATCGGCGCATTGATGAACCGGGAGATGATGCTGGAGGTGGACGCCCCGAAGCGCTTCTTCGCTTCCATCGGCTCCTGCATGGCCTACCTGGGAACCGCGAGCGCCTATCTGTGCCTGTTTGAACAGCCCCTGCGGGTGAAGCCGGGGACCATTCCCGATTTCCCGGAAAGGATCCACGTCTGCATGCGGCAGAAGGGGAAGTGGTTTGAGGGATATGACTGGGACGAGGCGCCCCTGATGTACCGTGAGCGGCGGGACGACGCCTTCAGGCCCGAGGGCAATTACATGACCTTCCTGCTGTTCGACGAGAAATACCAGTACGGCGTTTTGAACGTGGAGATCGAGCCGGAGAAGATCGAGTTTTACTACATGCTGTCCCTGGACATCGGCACGAGCCTGAGGTATATGCAGATCTGGGCCAGGCAGAAGCACTACCGGGCACAGCTGCAGGCCATGGCGCGCACCGACGCGCTGACCGGGCTGTACAACCGGGCGGGTCTGATCGCCGAGCGGGAGGCCATGACCGCCGGCAAGCCAAAGCCCGCGACCGTCGTGATGGCCGACCTGGACCACCTGAAGCAGATCAACGACCACTTCGGCCATGCCGAGGGGGATATCGCCCTGAAGCGCGTCGCGGAAATCCTCCGCCAGGCGATGGGCGCGGAGCAGGTGATCGGCAGGATCGGCGGCGATGAATTTCAGGCCTGCTTTGTCGAGGTGCCGGAGGCGGAGATTCTGGAAATGATCGCTCGCGTCCGGGAGGCGTGCCGGCGCTACAACGAGGGCTCGGACCGGCCGTACTTCCTGGAGATCTCCCTGGGCTATGCCACGGGGAACCCGCGGACCGGGGAGGACTGGGAGGCCCTCGCGAATCGGGCGGACGCCGAGCTGTACGAGGCGAAGAAGGACCGGCGGGGCTTCGTGATCCGCTGAGCGCAGGCCGCGGACGCCATAATTGCGGGATTGGATGTGAAAATGGAGTAAAGGCATTGAATTTGGAGTTAGACAATGCTATAATTAAAGTGACAACAGAATACACGGGTATTCACAGGTGCCCGATCGCCCGACACTGGTACTGGAGGGCGTGAGGGAGAATAGGGAACGGAGTGCAAGTCTCCGACAGGACCGCTGCTGTGAGGTCGAGCCGAAGCCATTGACCATTGGCATTTTTGCCGAGAAGGGGCGCAGGCGATGAAGCCGAGTCAGAAGACCTGCCTGTGGAAAGCGCATATTTGGTTCTTCGGACTATACGCACCGCCGCCCACGCGAAGCAGGTCGGCGGCAGCGCCGCGCTGGAATCCAAGGGATTCGCGCGGGCTGGTCGTGCCTGCCAAAGGCAACGGCGCGACTGCTATCAGGAACAATATGTCCCTCGGCGCGAAGGAAAACGCGGCCCTACCGCCGCGGCTTTCACCGGCGCGATTGCAAAACCGATCGGCGGATCAATGATCTCGCGATGCTGCCCTTCGGGGGAATGCGTCGATCTTCCCAAACAGATCGCACATCCACCGCAATCACATACACAGGACATGTTGGACGTTGAATCCGCGTGTTCTGTTTTCTTTTACTGCGGCCTCCGGGCGGTGCCGACGCCCAAGTGGACGTTTCCCCCTTGTTTCGTCCACGGGAGGCCGCGCAAACGCATTTCACAGACGACAGAAGGAGGAAGATCATTATGGCACGTTTTACTCTCCCCCGGGACATCTACTTCGGTAAGGGCGCCCTGGAGAACCTGAAGACCATGAAGGGCAGGAAGGCCATCATCTGCGTGGGCGGCGGCTCCATGAAGCGCTTCGGCTTCCTGGATCGTGCAAAGAAATATCTGGAGGAGGCCGGCATGGAGGTCGCGCTGTTCGAGGGCATCGAGAGCGATCCCTCCGTGGACACCGTCATGAAGGGCGCGAAGGTCATGCAGGACTTCGGCCCCGACTGGATCGTGGCCATCGGCGGCGGCAGCCCCATCGACGCGGCCAAGGCCATGTGGATCAAGTATGAGTATCCGGATTGCACCTTCGAGGACATGTGCAAGGTGTTCGGCATCCCGGAGCTGCGGCGCAAGGCCCACTTCTGCGCGGTGTCCAGCACCAGCGGCACGGCCACCGAGGTGACCGCGTTCTCCATCATCACCGACTACCAGAAGGGCATCAAGTATCCCATCGCGGACTTTGAGATCACCCC
>JAZSAA010000526.1:0-10561 GCA_045601625.1 Clostridia bacterium
GGCTTCAACAACAAAATCAAGGTCGCTAAGCGAATTGGCTATGGCTATAGGGACGATGAGTATTTCTTTACCCTTGTTCGCTTTCTTGCTCTACCTGTTCCTTGGCTACAATCCCACAACTTTCCGTGAAGAACCAAAAAAACACCTTCCTGGTCGTCATCGAGTGACCGGCCGAACCAATGATACAAAGGAGCGATTGCCATGAAGTGCCCCCATTGCGGCAGCGAAATACAGTACGCGGAGGTCTGCCCCAACTGCGGCAAAAAGATCAGCTACGGCGGCAACACCGTGCTGTACACAGCCACCAGGAGCGGCAAGCTGACCTATAAGCAGATCTTCTCCAACGTGTTCAGGCGGCACACCCCGGAGAACACCCGGCGCAGCCTGATCTCCATGCCGGAGCCCGGCACCGATATGCTGGCCGGCTGGGAAAAGCCCTGGCTGTTCTCCCGGCTGTTCGTGATGCTGCTGATGATGAGCGTGGTGCTGTTGCTGCAGAGCAACGCCTACACCACCCAGAGCGACATAGGCGTGACGTTCCTGATCGAGTTCAGCTTCGTCACCACGCTGATCGGCCCGTTGACCATCGCGCTGCTGATTTGGGAGATGGACATTCACAAGCGGGTGAACCTCGTCAACTTCCTGGCGTTGGTATTCTTCGGCGGCGTGCTGACCGTTGCGCTGGCCCTGCCGCTGAACAGCAGCCTGCAATGGCCGGCGTGGACGGCGGGCCTGACCGAGGAGGCCGTCAAGCTGCTGGTGGCGCTGGCGTTCATACTGCTCTTCCGCCGCAGCGGCCTGCACTGCCTGGACGGGCTGGCCATCGGCGCGGCGGTGGGCGCGGGTTTCGCGTTCTGGGAAAATATCTTCTACGCCTTCGTCAACTCCGGCGACGTCGGCATCCGTGCCATGTCCATGTGGCGCTCGTTCTGGGGGCTGTTCGGCTCGCACATGCTCTATACCGCGCCTTACGTCGGCGCCCTGTGCTACGCTGTCAACGGGGGCACGCTGAAGTTCGACCACTTCAAAAACCGCTTTTTCCTGATCACGCTGGTCTTTGGCATGGGCGCGCACGCGCTGAACAACGCCGAGGACAGCTTTGGCTACGCGATTCAGCTGCGCTTCAGCGACAGCCTGTTCTTCCAGGTCTACTGGATCCAGATCGCGCTGGCGATTGCCTCCTGGGGGATGCTGCTGTTCATGCTCCGCAAGGGCATCAACCAGGCGCTGGAGACCAACGACATGAACAGGGTCATCGACCAGGTCCACACCCAGGCCCACGCCTCCGTGGCACTGGTGTGCCGCGAGGGCATCTTCGCCGGCAGCGCGTTCGCCCTGGAGGCGCAGCCCATCGTGATCGGACGCAAGACGGACGAGTGCAACCTCGTGCTGCCGGGCGATTCCGTCAGCCGCAGGCACGGCATGCTGCGTCTGGAGAAGGGGAGGGCGGTCTACCGCGACCTGGGCTCCAGCAACGGCAGCTTCGTCAATGGCAGGCGGCTCAGCCCCAATGCCGACGTGGTACTGAACCCGGGCGATATGCTGGAGATCGGCTCCGGCGCCGAAAGGTTTGAGGTGATATGAGGGAATTGAGCATTTGCGCCTTCTCCCTGATCGGGGGACGGGAGGTAAACGAGGACGCGGTGTGCCAGGGCCGGCGCGGCCGGCGCGTCGTGGGCGTGGTCGCGGACGGCCTGGGCGGCCAGGGCGGCGGCGACGTGGCCTCGCGCCTTGCCGCTGAGGAGACGCTCAAGATCCTTCTGGAGGCGAAACGGCTTTCCCCGGCGGCGCTGCGCGACGCGATGGAACGGGTCAATTCCACCGTGCTGGCCCAGCAATTCGCCTCCGGCTGCAAGATGATGACCACGCTTGCGGTCGCCGCCGTGGAGGGGAGAAGGGTGCTGCTGGCCCACCTGGGGGATACCCGCGTCTACCGTTTCAGGAACGGGCGGCTGATCTACTGCTCCAGCGACCACAGCGTTACCCAGAAACTGGCCGATAGCGGCGAAATCACCCGGGACCAGATGCGCGACCACGAAACCCGCAACCTGCTCTTGAAGTGCCTGGGACAGATGGAGACGCCCGCCCCCGAGACGCGCCAGGGGTGGATGCTGGGAAACGAGCGGCTGCTGCTCTGCACCGACGGCTTCTGGGAGAAGTTTTCCGACGGGGAACTGGCCCGGGCCATGGCCGACGGCAGCGTGGAGAACATCCTGTCTGGCCTTAAAAAGACAGCTCTTGAACGTGCGGACGCCGAGTCAGACAACATCTCGGCTCTGCTGATCGGATAAAAGGGATTGCCTCAAAAAGCACAAACCAGCGATGGATACGCAATTGTAGGGGCGGCGTTGCGCCGCCCGCCGGGTTCAACGAGAAATCTCGCACCCGGGCGGGCGCCGCAACGCCTCACCAGTTGCTGTTAGATACAGCGATATTCTTTTGAGCCAGCCCCCTTGTCAACGCCGCGTCAGGCATGAATGGTGACGGAAGACGATGGGTTTTGCCGTCGATCCAGCCATTCGATCAAACCCCTTGCTGCCGCGCCTTCTCCGGCCGGGCCTGCGGTTCCGGCAGGTCAGGGGATACGCTCACAGACGAGCTTCTCATCCGAAACGATGAGCGCCCGGGGGAACGCCTTCCAGTCAAGGGCATCGACGCCCTTGATCTCGTTGGGATAAAGCTGCAGGGCCTCGCCGTTGACGAATTTCAGCAATAGGCGCTGGAGTATCTCGGACAGATCCGCGTTCATCACGCTGCCGTACATCTGGGATGCGTCGCTGTTTCCGAGCAGCGTCGCCTCGGCGTTGACCGAACCCGAACCCAGGTTCTCGATCAGCGGCTTTTCATCCCAGTACAGAAGATGCACGGTATTGCCGCCCTGTGACAGCTTTGCCGCGCTGCGATAGATGCAGAAGGCGTTCCACAGCTCGACGCGCTTCGACTTCGCTTCAAGCCCGGTCGCCGCCGTCTGTGTCCCGACTTGCGCCTGGGTCGCGCCGGCAAGGGCGGCCTTTAAATCGGCCATACCGGCGTTCACGAGTGTTTCGTAGTTCTGGCTGCCGATAAAGGATCGCAATACCCGCATTTCGTCGCTCGGGATGCCGATGATAAAATCGACGCCTGAAGCAGCCCCGTCCCGCCAGGCGCGATAGACGTCGACGGGGATCCTTGCGCCGTCGCAGGTGGGCGCGCACATATTCTCCCAAAGCCGTTGCGCCGCATCCTTCAGGGATTCCGTTTTCAGCTGCAAAAGCGCCTCCATCGTCCCGGCCTGCGTCTCTTCCGCCAGCTTTCTTGCCAGCGCTCTGGAGGCCTCCGGCGTATTGTATGCCAATTCCGGGCTGCCGTTGAATACGAAGGCCTTCCGGAACAGGCCCTTCGCCTGTTCGCTGGCCGAAAGCAGGCAGATGGAGGTCGCGCCGGACTCAAAGCCGATCACCGTGATCCGGTCGGGATCGCCTCCGAAGGCGGCGATGTTTTCCCTGATCCATTTCAAGGCCGCGACCTGGTCCAGCAGCCCCAGGTTCGGGGCGTCGGGACAGGCCTCGCCGCCGGGAATCTCCGAAAAATCGATAAACCCGAAGATGCCAAGGCGATAATTAAAGCTCACGAACAGGACCTCCGGGTGCGCGGCGACCAGGCTGTCGCCGTAAAACAGGGGGTCCACAGAGCCACCGTAGGTAAAATCGCCGTGGTGAAAGAACACAAGGACGGGTTTCCCGGTTTCCGTATTATGCTTTCCCACGCTGATGTTGAGGGTGAGGCAATCCTCGCTTTGCCTGTGATGCTTTACGATCGAGCCCTTGTGATCGACCTGGATGGCCGAAGCGCCAAAGTTCTTTGCCTCGAATACGGCCTCCGACGCGGGAAGCGGTTCGGGCGCCTTCCACCTGAGCGCGCCAACCGGCGGCTTTGCGTAGGGAATGCCCAGATAGGAAATGGTCTTTCCATGCTTTTCCCCGACATAGATGCCGGTTCTTGTCCTTACCGCGCAATCGGCGTCATATTTGCCGGGGACGGACTGATTCTGCTGGTTTACCGCCTCGATGTCCTCTTTTTTGACATCAAATACATAGCCTTCGCTTCCGTCCCCATAGAGCCTGCGAATCTTTTTTATGCGATGTGCGCGGATGAGCAGGTTCAAGCCAAAGCCGAGGATGGGAAAGCCGATGACAGAAACGAACTGGTCCCGCAAATAGTCGAGCATGGAGACGCCCATCCACTTGACCGAAGCGTTGTGGGCGATCAGGAAGATGAGTAAAAACGCGACATAAACCAAAACCCGGTTTATCGGCTTTTTCTGGACGGCTTTGCTGAAGGCGATCCTGCTGATGATTTGCTCAAGCAGGACGCCGAGGACAAGGCTCACCCCGGCACACACCAGCTTGGGCCAGCCCAGGAGCCTCGAAATCGAGTCGCCAAAGCCATAGCCCAGCGCCGAGACGAAGGCGACCATAAGATCATCGATCGTAAACAGCTTTCTCATTTTTCCTCCCTGCGGGGCCAGGCCCTTCCCATTCCCTCGGTTTTCTTTTTGACGCTTCTATTATAACCAAACGACGGGCAGAATGCCAGCGTTTACCGCATATTTATTTTTCATCAGGAGGCCGCCCCTGAATGACAGGATGATAGGGGCGCGGCCATTCGCAGGGTGTGGCGAATGTGTTTTTCCGTTGGATAATGATTGACAACTGTTCTATCAGGGGTTAATAATATAATAAATGGTAACGGGAACTGGCAATTGCTTTGCCGACCTGTGAATCTGGCAATGCAGATTCGCCCTGCGCACACAGCCACGAGCTGAGCTTGTCCAAGGAGGAATGACCGTGAACCACGTGAAGTGCGCTGCCTTTGACGCACTGGTGAATGCGCTGCTGCTGAAGCCGGACGCCCAGAGGCTTGCCGGGCCGGATGAGAACGGACGCATTACGCTGCCCTTCCTGCACGACGTGACGACGACCTGGGACTGGAACGACCTGGCCCCGGCCAATCCCAACGACGCGCCCAACCTGAACCTCACCGTCATGGGCCTGATCCTGGCGACCAACGCCGAGACCACCCGCGGCGCGCACGCCTGGACCCAGACGGAGCGCAGCCTCGGCGCGCTGGGCTTCACGAACCTCGTCCACCGCTATTTTGAAGAGGAGGAACAGGTCAACCATCCCGCCATGGTCTTTGGCCGCAGCACGCAAACCGTGGCCGGCAAGTACGTGGTGGCGGCGGTCTACCGCGGCAGCTCGTCCATTGAGGACGTCATCTCCGACCTGGAGGCGGAGGCCTTCGGCTTCCACAGGGCGGGCATCAACGCCACCGACGAGCTGCGCAGCTACGTCGAATCCCAAGGCCTGACGAAGGAGAACACCATACTCTTCATTACCGGCCACAGCTACGGCGCGGCCACCACCTCCCTGGTGACGATCATGAGCGCGGACATCGCTGAGCGGGATTCCATTTTCGGCTATTCCTTTGCCACCCCCAATTACAACCGCCACGGCCTGACCGGCGAGGACATGAAGATGTTCAGCTTCGACAGCACCGAGGACCTGGTGCCTCAGGTGCCCGTGGGCCCGGGCCTGGACAAGACCGGCGTGTGCGTCAAATACGACCGGCAGGACTACGAGCTGAACGATCCCGCCCGCTATGATCGCTTCCTGCGGCTGTACAGGTATTTCCGCGAGAAAAGCTACGACGAGGACAGCGATTTCCTGCCCGACGAGTTTCCCGGCTACCTCCACGCGGTCCGGACCATGAACAACATGGCTGTCGTCCGCAACCACATGCCCTATACCTACATGGCGCTGATCCTGTCGGCCTGTCCGGACGAGGCGGTCGATTCCTACATTACGCCCATCAAACCGAAGGCGCTGCTGCCGGTATTGGAGATGCTCGTGGGCGAGGTCTACAGGCTTCCCCGGACCGGCATCGACCTGGAAAAGCCCGACCTGTCCTGGCGCACCTCTGACGAGGGCGTCGTCTTCGTCAGCGAACAGGGCCTGCTGACGGCCAAGGGTCCCGGCGCCGCGAAGCTGACCGTGACCACCGAGGACGGCAGGCAGGCGTCCCTCGACATCCGCGTTTCGGCGGAATGAACCGTTATATGGAATCGGGCCCGAACGGCACATGCGGGTAAGATCGACGCCCGGCAGATGGGCGCAGACGCGGCGACATGTACGGTTCGCCGGTTAACGGCATTGAAAGAAAAGCCTGTCGAAAAAAAAGGACGCAAAGCGGTAATGCGCAGGCAGTGCCGTATTTAACATAGAATTAGTTTGTAATAACTAATTACACTGTGGTATAATTCTGTTGGAAGATTGCATACTACTTCCACCTCCATGGGGCGTTCTCGCCCGAGAAGGCCCGAGGTCAGGGCATCCGGGTTATTCGCAGGACCCGGATGCCTTCGACGGAGAAAGCGCTATTCGGTCACAGAAAGGATGTGTCTTGTATATGAACAGTTTTGCCATCACCAGGGTCATCGGCCGGGAGATCGTCGATTCCCGCGGCAATCCCACCGTTGAGGCGGAGGTCACGCTTTCAAGCGGCATCGTCGGTCGCGGCGCGGCCCCCTCCGGCGCGTCCACCGGCGAGTTTGAGGCGCTGGAGCTGCGCGACGGCGACAAGGCCCGCTTCGGCGGCAAGGGCGTGCAGAAGGCCGTGAACAACGTGAACACCGTCATCAACGACGTTCTCCAGGGCATCGACGCCCGGGACACCTATGCCGTGGACGGCGCGATGCTCAAGGCCGACGGCACGAAGGACAAGAGCAACCTGGGCGCGAACGCCATACTGGCCGTGTCCATCGCCGCCGCGAAGGCCGCCAGCGAGGGCCTGGGCGTGACGCTGCATCAGTTCCTTGGCGGCGTACAGGGCAACAACCTGCCGGTGCCGATGATGAACATTTTGAACGGCGGCGCCCATGCCGACAGCTCCGTGGACACCCAGGAGTTCATGATCATGCCCGCGGGCGCGCCCACCTTCAAAGAGGGCCTGCGCTGGTGTGCCGAGGTGTTCCAGACCCTCAAGAAGCTTATCAAGGACATGAAGGACGTTACCGCCGTGGGCGACGAGGGCGGCTTCGCGCCCAACAGCCTGGGCGGCGACGAGGACGCCATCGAGCTGATCCTGAAGGCCATTCGCACCGCCGGCTACGAGCCCGGCAAGGATTTCGTACTGGCGATGGATGCCGCCTCCTCCGAGTGGAAGAGCGAGAAGGGCAAGGGCTTCTACCATCAGCCCAAGTCCGGCAGGGACTTCACCTCCGACGAGCTGATTGCCCACTGGGAGAGCCTGGTGAACAAGTATCCCATCATCTCCATCGAGGACGGCCTGGACGAGGAGGACTGGGAGGGCTGGCAGCGCATGACCGCGAAGCTGGGCCACAAGGTACAGCTGGTGGGCGACGACCTGTTCGTCACCAACACCGAGCGCTTGGCCAAGGGCATCCAGATGGGCTGCGGCAACTCCATCCTCATCAAGCTGAACCAGATCGGCTCCGTGTCCGAGACCCTGGAGGCCATCAAGATGGCTCACAAGGCCGGCTATACCGCCGTGACCTCCCACCGCTCCGGCGAGACCGAGGACACCACCATCGCCGACCTGGCCGTGGCGCTGAACACCCGGCAGATCAAGACCGGCGCGCCCAGCCGCTCGGAGCGCGTGGCGAAGTACAACCAGCTGCTGCGCATCGAGGAGAGCCTCGGCGCGAATGCCGTGTATCCCGGCTTTGACGCCTTCAACGTGAAGCGCTGACAGGCGCTTCCCGAGTCCCGCGGCAGTGAAAGGCGAATCATCATCGCTCGATGCTCCCGTTTCGAGGCGTGTGAGGGCTGTCGCCGCTCTGATATCCAGCGGCGCTCCTGCGATGGCAGCGTCGCGGGGTACGGGAAGCCGAACCTGATTTGGGCACTTCAAAAGGCACTCATCGCTGCCGGACGGCTGGCTTTCAGCCATCTTCGTTATGCAATTAACCCGGTTGGTAAAGGCAATCCCACACAATACGGCGACAGTGGCGCCGCATTGTGTGGGATGTATTATTTATTTGAGACGCAGATCCCCGGGATGGCGCTGGATTTTGCCCAAATGCCATGAAAACGGGACATCCCTGATGTGGACAACGGTTGTTTTTTACTGTATAATTAATATCGAATTCCTGGAATACGGAATAATCTTATGAAGGAGAATCGACACATGAAAAAGATGCTTTGTTTTGTGCTGCTGCTGGCGCTGGCCGTGCTCTCGATGTCCGCGTTTGCGGAGGGCGCGCGAATCGGCACGCTCACGTGTATCGGTATGACCGAGGACGATGTCAAACAGTGGACCGCGGATGTCGCCGCGGCGGAGGGCAAGGATACGCCCTACGTGAACGACAATACGATCGTGTTTTACGACGACCTCCAGGCCATGCTCCTGGCGCTGAACAGCGGAGAGATCGATCGCGTGTCCATCGGCAGCCTCACGGCAAACTACATCGCCGCGCGCAACGAAGGTATTGTTTGCGCCAACCGGCAGCACAACGCCGTGTTGGGCTATTCCATCGCCATGCTGGAGGAAGATGGCGCGCAGATCGAAGGCATCAATGCGGCCATTGCCGATATGCGGGCCGACGGCACGCTCGACGCCCTCAAGGCGCAATACATCGACAGCCTGGGGGCGGACGACCCCGAGCCCGTCGCGCTGCCGGTCATCGAAGGCGCCCAGACCCTCCGGTTCGCCGTCACGGGCGACCTGCCGCCCATGGACGTCATCCTGGCGGACGGCACGCCCGCGGGCTTCAGCACGGCGTTCCTCGCGGCGCTCTCCCAGCGCATCGGCTTGAACTTTGAGCTGGTGAGCGTTCAGTCCTCCGCCCGTGCCGAGGCGCTGTCCTCCGGCGCGGTCGACGCGCTGTTCTGGATACGGGGAACCTATGACCCGGACGGCAACGCGCTGCCCTATCCGCTGGACCGCATGGAAGCCATTGCCGTTTCCGCGCCTTACCTGACGGACAGCCGCGACGCCGTAACCCGTGAACCGTGAGGGAGCGGGCCTGCCTTCATGAACGCGGCGGCGAGGCCTTCAAGCCCTCCACGCAGGACGGGGACGGCCCGGGCGTGACCCTATGGAAGCGCGCGGCGAAGCGGCCGGTTTACCGGATGGAAAAAGGAAGAACGCCTTAGAGGCTCATGGCCCTGAACAAATTGAACCGAGAGTCTGCGGCTATGCGCCGGGAGTGATATTTTACAATTGTTCCTTCTTCACGGACAGGCATACTATGCTATAATAACGGGGATTTGACCGCACGGGGAAACCGATAGGATGCCGGCGGTACAGGAACCGGGAGGGAATGACGATGCACACAGAGGCGATCACCCACTACAGCCAAAGCCTGGACAGGGAAATGCACATGATGATTTACGGACAGGGCGGCGTGCCCTTTCTGGCGTTCCCGACCCAAAATTCCATGTGCGTAAATTACGAAGACTTCGGCATGACGGAACAACTGGCCGATTACATCGACGGCGGCAGGCTACAGCTGTTCGTGGTGGATACCGTGGATATCGAGAGCTGGTCCAATGAGGGCGGGGACAACGCCTGGCGGGCCGAACGCCAGGAGCAGTATTATCACTACATCGTGGACGAGGTCATGCCGCTGATGCGCGCCCGCAACGACGCGCTGCCCGTCGTGACCGGCCTGAGCATGGGCGCGAACCACGCGGCCATCGTGTTCCTGCGCCGCCCGGAGCTGTTCCGGGGCATCGTGGCGCTCTCCGGCGTCTACGATTCCGATTACTTCTTCCACGGCTGGATGAACCCGACGCTGTATGAAAACTCTCCGGAGCGTTTCCTGCCGAACCTGCCAGAGGATCACTCCTATGTGAACCTGTACAACCAGAAGCCTATGATTTTCTGCGTGGGCCAGGGCGCCTGGGAGGAGGACGGCGTGCGCACGCTCAGGCGCCTCGAGCGCCTCTTCCGGGAAAAGGGCATCCACGCCTGGTGCGATTTCTGGGGCTATGATGTGACCCACGACTGGCCGTGGTGGTTCAAGCAGATGCGCTATTTCATTCCGAACGTCATCGACGAGAAGTGATTCAGGGGGTCGAGAGCATGAACTTCATCTTTATTTCGCCGCACTTTCCCCACACCTACTGGCAGTTTTGCGACCGGCTGCGCCGCAACGGCGTCAATGTGCTGGGCATCGGCGACGCACCCTACGACGGCCTTGAAGCGCCGCTGAAAGCCGCGCTGACGGAATACTATCGCGTGGACAGCCTGGAGGACTACGACCAGGTCTATCGGGCGGTGGCCTTCTTTGCCTTCAAGTACGGCAGGGTGGACTGGATCGAATCCATGAATGAATACTGGCTGGAGCAGGACGCTCGGCTGCGGCAGGATTTCAACGTGACCACCGGAATCCGGAGCGACAGGATCGGCATCATCAAGAACAAGTCCTCGATGAAGCGGGTCTATCGCCAGACGGGCATTCCCACCGCCCGCCAGCACGTGGTGTCCGACGCCGACGCCGGACGCGCGTTCATCGGAGAGGTGGGCTATCCGGTGATCGTCAAGCCGGACGTGGGCG
>JAZSAA010000527.1:0-25868 GCA_045601625.1 Clostridia bacterium
GGCCGCGATCTGCTGCAGCGCCTCGATGGCCGCCTCCGCCTTGCTCTCCTGGTAGACGCCCAGGCAGGCGTTGATCAGCACCACCGCCAGGATGATCACCGTGTCGGTCAAGCTCTCGCCCGCGTAAATCGGGGTGACGGCGCTGACTGCCGCGGCCACGATCAGCACGATGGTCATGGGGTCCTTCAGCTCCCCCAGGAACTTGACGAGAAGGCTGTCCTTCTTGCCCTCCTTCAGCTTGTTCGGGCCGTTTTGCCGCAACCTTTCGGCGGCTTCAGCCTCGCTGAGGCCCGTCATCGACGAACCCGTCTGTGTAAATACCGCTTCTTTTTCCTCAAGATAGGGTCTCAATACCTGTCGACCTCCTTAATAACCGCCTGTATGGTTTATTTCGGAACCCGTTTGATCTCCCCCTGCGGATAACCGCACAATCCCATCGGATTCTATCATATATGCACTGAAAAAGCAATCCCCGAAACGCCTCGTCAGGCGCGGAATCATAGCACAGTCCGTCGTTATCCGGCAGCTGGCTGTTAAAAAGCGGTTGCGATCGGGGCGGCGTATGCTATCATGGGATCAATGAGATATCCTGGATACCCTTCCAAAACCAATCAAGTACCGTCCAGGCCAAACCCCGAAGGGAAATACCGCATAATCGAGTGGTTCAGTAGCGGAGGGAATTTTAGTCGATTGCGAACGGCAAAAATCGAAGGTTACCTGGCGGGTAATCGAGATTTTTCCAGGCAGCAAGCGGCTGAAATTCACCCGCTAACGGGCCGCGAGCATTGTGCGGTATTTCCCGAAGGGAGTGAACCGTGGTGAAAAAGCTGCTTGCCGGGCTCTGCATCGCCATGATGATCGCGCTGCTTGCCCTCTCTGCAGACGCGGAAGGCCCGGAAACGCGAACGCTGCGCATCATCGCCACCAGCGACCTGCACGGCAAACTTGTGCCATGGGATTACGCGCTGGACGCCTCGAGCCCTTCCGGCAGCACGGCCCAGCTGGCCACGGCCCTTTCTCAATACCGGACGGACGACACGCTCCTCGTGGACGCCGGGGACAGCATCCAGGGCAATTCGGCGGACATCTTCATCGGCGACGAAGGCCCGCACCCGATGGTCCAGGCCATCAACGCGCTGAACTACGACGTGTGGGTGACCGGAAACCATGAGTACAACTACGGCATGCAGGCCCTGAAAAAGGCCATCCGGGACCTGAACTGCCACGTCCTGACCGGCAATGTCTATGACGCGGACGGAAGCCCCATCGCGGACGGCTATGCAATATTCGATATGAACGGCATCCGCGTGGCCGTGATCGGCATGGTGACCCCGCATATCGCCCGCTGGGACGTGACCAACCTGGAGGGATGCGCCGTCACCGACCCCCTGGAGGAGACCCGGAAGATCATCGACGGCATCCAGGGTGAGTACGACGTTCTGGTCGGCGTGTTCCACATGGGCCTGGAAAATGAATACGGCACGCCCAATACGGGCGTCACCGACATCCTGAACGCCTGCCCGGAGTTCGACGCAATGGTTTCCTCCCACGAATACCCTGGTCCCCGGGGCGATGATCAACGGCGCGCTGGTGGTGCAGAACAGGGATTCGGCCCGGGCCATGGCGGTCATCGGCCTGGCCCTGGAGCGGGACGGCGCGGGCTGGAGGGTGGTCGACAGGGCCTCCCGGAGCGTCAGCATCGCCGATTACGAGGCCGATCCCGCCCTGCTGGAGCTGCTGAAAGACTGCGACCTGCGGGCCAGGGAGGACGCGAACCGGGTGATCGGCCGGCTGGAGGGCGGGCCTCTGGCCCCCGAAAACAGGGCGGACGGCGTCCCCGCCGCGAGGCTTCAGGATACCGCGCTGGTCGATCTGGTCAACAGGGTGCAAGTGTATTACGCGCAGACGAAGGTTTCCGCCGCCGGATTGCCGATGATGGATGCGAACCTGCATCCCGGCGACATCCGAAAGTGCGACATCGCCATGATATACAGCTTTCCCAATACCCTGTACAAGCTGCGCATGACCGGCGCCCAGCTGAAAGCGTTTATGGAATGGTGTTCCAACTTTTACAACACCCCCGGGCCCGGCGATACGGCCGTTTCGTTCAATGAACGCTTCCCCCCCCCGTACAACTATTACCTGTTTTCGGGCGTTTGCTATGAAGTGAACCTCTCCCGTGAACCGGGCAGCCGGATCGAGCGCCTGACCTGGCCGGACGGGACCCCTGTCAGGGACGACGACGCCTTTGACCTGGCCATAAACAATTTCTGCGCCAATTCGCTGCTGCTCGCTCCGGGCGTGATCTACGATGCGGACGACCTGCCCACGCTGGTCGAAAAGGACATCTGCGACGGGATCGGCAGCATACGCGAGCTCATCGGGGATTACATCGTCAACGTCAGGGGCGGCACCATCCGTCCGGAATGCGACGGTAACTGGCGGCTCACCGGCCTGGATCGTCTGACCGAGGCGGCATAAGCCCCCGGGCTCAACCGTCCTCCCCGTAGCACTTCCTGTCGATCGTGTCCAGCACGCAGGAGGCCTCGATCTGTTCAAGGGTATAGAAGAACTCGCAGCCGCCGCAGGCGATGTTGGTGGTAAAGACCTTGTAGACGACATAGAGCCCCACGTACTCCATCGGCAGCCCCAGGGCGGCGAACAGGATCGTCCAGGCGCCGGTGATGCCGGAGGACGCGATGGAGAGCTCGAGCACCGTCAGGATCAGGACCATCAGGAAGGACTGGGAGATGGGCATGCCGACGGCCTTTGCGATCAGAAAGGGCGGGATGACCAGGTGGATCGTGGTCCTCGGCTTGAACATGGCGTGGCTCATCGGAATCCAAAAATCCGAAAACGATTGATTGATGCCCAGCTCGTTGCGCGAGTGTTCCATCTGCATATTCAGCGTGGCGTCCTCAGAGCCGGAGGAAAAGGCCAGCGAAGCCATCGGCAGCGTCTTTTTCAGCAGCACCGGAATACTGAGCCTGCACCGCAGCGAAACCTTGACCAGCTTGATCAGGCAGCAGATCGCCAGGGTGGCGACGACGCCGACGACGAACTCCCAGCCCTCCAGCAGAACCCGCGCCCTTCCGGCGGCGAACGCCTTGAAGATGCTGACAAACGGGATGACCGGCGTGACCGCAAAGACCAGCTTCATGACGCTCATGGACCACTCCTGTATGGAGCGAAGGGCGGCTGTCAGGTTGCCGGCGCGATCCTCCAGCAGCAGAAGGGCCGCGCCCAGGACGAGGCCCAGGATCACCAGCTGGGGCGTATCGTTGTTCAAAAACGGCGCGATGATGTTTGTGGGAACCAGGTTTATCAGCATTGTCACCAGCTGGTTTGGGGTAAACTGTATGCTCCCTGTGCCGAACGAGCTGTAAAACAGCAGCGACACCCCGATCGACACGCCGACGATGAACAGCATGCATTTGATAAAGCGCCACATGATTTTGAAGCCCAGGTCCGTCAGCCTGCTGATACTGCCCAGCGATGTGATGGACGTAATCAGGGACAGGAAGATCACCGGGCCCGTGACGCCCGCGATCAGCGCAATGGCCAGCTTACCGACGGGCTCGGCCAGGCTGTCGACCAAAAAAGACCGGACGCTTTCCGGCAGGTGTTGACAGATCAATCCGCAGACAATGCCCAGCACGATGCTCCAGAGCAGCGGCGATTTGAAGGATACTTCCTTTGGGCTTTTTGTCGCCGAATACACGGTGATGATATTCCGCCTCTGAATACTTTTGTTTGAGGCGAAGGAAGACTTGTCGCGCATGAAGAGGTGCATGGCGTAATCATGGATACCCTGGGGCGTATCCTCTTCATCCGGCAGGGGATTGTTGCGTTCCCCCTGGAGCACGAACCGCATTTTGACCCGGCCAAGGCGCCTGCTGACCGTATAGTGAATCCGGGTTCCCGCGCCAAAGTGCCTGGAACAGTTATCCAGTATGTCAACGGATCTCTCCATGAAGTTCGAGATCTCATCCTCGGGAAAGTCATACTTGTTCAGCACTGCCAGAGAATCCTTGAGGATTTCGCTGTCCCGGTTGGATTCCTGCAATATGGAATCATGATACCGCATCGTCGATCGTCACATCCTGTCAATCTTTTGATTTTTCATCGCAGAAGAGGGAAACGGTATAAACCCATTTGTATTTTATCACATAAGCCTTACGCCGTAAAAAGCAGAAGGCTGCGAAGCCCCGAAAAACAGCTGTCCGGCAAGGCTCTTATTGCGCTTTGCCAGACAGCTGTTTTGGCCGCTGTACGGATGCGGGGAAGGGCTATTTCGAGGTCAGCAGGGAATCAAACGTCTTTGCGTCCATGCTTCCCAGCTTTTCCATCAACCGTCCGTTGACCAGGATGAACACCGAGTTCAGCAGGCTGAAAGCCTCGGAAGCGGTATCTTCGGGGATGTCGTATTTTTCCGGCGCTTCCTGGGCCAGCGACTGGATCCGCGCGTCGATGCGCCCGGCCGCGCCCTTCAGCGCCTCATGGATCACCTGGAAATGATCGTTGAAGGGAACCGCCGGGTTTCCCCCGTCCGCGCCCTCGGGTTTTTCCCCCTCGGGCGGCATCGGCGGATGGGATTCGTCGTCAGGCCTGCCGTTCCCATCTGGGGGGAGCTCCGGACGGGCGGATACTTCCCTGTACCAGGCGGCCAGGTCGTTGTCGTAATCCCTCTCCACCGTCTCCAGAACCCGGTCGATGTCGGCCTTCAGCCTGGAAACCCGGGCGTCGTCTTTCCCCTGCATCTCTTGGCTGATGTCCTTCAGCGTGGCGATCACGTCCGTTTCACCCTCCGGGTACGCCTCGCCGCGCAGCATCGCAACCATCCGATTTTCCGAAGCCTTCACATGCGCGATGAAACCGGCATTGAGGATAGAGGCCTGAGCTTGCAGCCTGTCGCGCATATCGTCCTGCGCCTCTTCGGGGATGTCCATCTGCCGGCGGTTTTCCTCCAGCATCTCCCCGAAGCGGTTCTGGATGGCGATAAACGCCTCCCGGTATTCCCCGACGACGATATCCATGACGTCGGCAATCATCAGGTGAAACTGATCCTTCAGCTCCGGATGAGCTTCTTCAAAGGATTTGATCGCCGCGGCGGTCTCTGTCTGCCTGTCTTCGTAAGACGGCGCATTTTCATCGGCGAAGGCGCCGAAGGACATGGAGAGGACCATGATCGCGGCAAGGGCCAACGCAAGCAGCTTTTTCATACTGTTTCCTCCTTTTTCAGGCACGATGGACGGCCTTATTTGTATAAATATACCATCCCCAAAGCGTGAAAGTCAAGGGGCAAACAGCAGCGATACCAGATCCGCATTCCAGAAGCTTATGCCTCACCAGGCTCATCCCTTATGTATTTTGCCGCCAGCTCCACGGCCTTCACCAGGGATTCCAGCGTCGTCTTTTCGGAGGTCCACGTCTTCATGCCATGCTTCTGCGCCTCGGCGGCAGTCTGCCGTCCGATGCACACGGCGTTCACCTTCGTGAAATCCACACCCGGCACGGCGGCGGCGAAGCCCCGCACCGTGGAGGCGCTGGTGAACACGGCAAAATCGATCTCGCCCCGTTCGATCTGACCGCGTTCGTCGATCACGTCGCTGGCTGTGTATTCCGTGTCGTAGGTGGCGATATCGGTGACGGCCAGTCCCTCCCCTTTCTCCAGCTCCCGGATCAGTTCGGGGTTGCCGATGGCCGCCCGTGGGATCAGTATGCGGCAGCCCGGCGCGCAGGCCGCCCGCAGCTCCCGGCCCAGCGTCTCGCCGTCGTAGACCGTCGGCAGGAAGTCCGCCCGCAGGCCGTATTTCAGCAGCGCCTTCTGCGTGCCCTGGCCGATGGCGGCCAGCTTCACGCCCGCCAGCGCCCGCAGGTCGCGCAGCGCGATCAGCCGGTCGAAGAAGATGCCCACGCCGCTGGGACTGGTGAACACCAGCCAGTCCCAGCCGCCTGCGGCCAGCCTCTCGATGGCCGCGTCCACATGGGTCATGTCCTTCACCGGCACGGTGCGGATGGCGGGCAGCTCCAGCACCTCCGCGCCCTTCTCCCGCAGCATGTTCGACAGCGTGGAGACCAGCTCCCTTGGCCGGGTGACCAGCACCCGGACGCCCGCAAGGGGGCGTTTCTCCGCCCAAGCGAAGGTGTCGGCGAGCGCGCACACCTTTCCCACGACGATGATCGCGGGGGTCTGTATGACGGCTTCCGAACACACCCGTTCCAGCGTGCCCACCGTGGCGCGCACCCGGCGCTGCCTCGCGGTGGTGCCGCGCTCCAGCACCGCCGCGGGCATATCCGGGTCCATGCCCGCCTCCAGCAGGCCCCCCATGAGGTCCGGCAGCGCTGCAATGCCCATCAGGAAGACGAGGGTCCCCTTCGCGCGGACCAGCGCGTCGAAGTCGATGTCATAGCTGTGGTCGGCCCGGCGATGGCCGGTGATGATGTGTACGCTGGAGCAGAAGTCCCTGTGGGTCACGGGGATACCGTTGTAGGCCGGGACCGCGAACGCGCTGGTCACGCCCGGCACGATCTCAAAGGGAACGCCGTGCTCTGCCAGCAGCTCCAGCTCCTCGCCGCCGCGCCCGAACACGAACGGGTCGCCGCCCTTCAGGCGCACCACCCGCTTTCCGGCGAGCGCCTCCTCCAGCAGGACCCGGTTCGTCTCCTCCTGCCGCAGAAAGTGATTCCCCGAGCGCTTGCCCGCGAAGATCACCTTCGCGCCCTCCGGGATCAGCCCAAGCACGCCGCCCGACACCAGGGCGTCGTAAACCACGACCTCGGCCCGGGAAAGCACCTCCCGGCCCTTCAACGTCATCAGGCCCACGTCGCCGGGGCCGGCCCCGACCAGCCAAACCTTGCCCGCCATGGTTCATGCCTCCCTTCCGTCGCGCAGCGTCCGCGCGAGGGTGATGCCCAACTGCTCAGCCGCTTCGCGGTAGCCCTCGACAAAGCCCTTGCGCCAGCTGCCGTCCGATTCCTCGCAGTAAAGTCCCAGCAGCCTGATATGGGTCCCGTCCGGTATCGCGTGGGCGCACACCGGCGACGTGCAGCCGCCGTCCAGCTCGCGCACAAAGGCGCGCTCCGCCGTCGCGGCACACCAGGCGTCGGCATCCGCGTAGCCCTCCAGCAGCGTCCGGTCGAAATCCGCCCGGCCCTGCACGGCCAGGATGCCCTGCCCCGCCGCGGGGATGATCTCGTCCACGCTGAAAACCCGGCTGACGCGGTCCTCCAGCCCCATGCGCTTCAGGCCCGCCGCCGCCAGCACCAGCGCGTCGAACCGGCCCTCGTCCAGCTTGCGAAGCCGGGTTTGCAGGTTGCCCCGCACCGGCCTGATTTCACAGTCCGGCAGCAGCGCCTTCAGCTGGATGGCGCGGCGCAGGCTGGACGTGCCGATGACCGGGCGCTCCGGCAGCCCGGCCAGGTCCTCCCGCAGCACCAGTGCGTCCCGGGGGTCCTCCCGGCAGGAGCAGCACAGGATCGGCAGCCCCTCCGGCGTCTGCATGGGCATATCCTTCAGGCTGTGGACGGTCACGTCCGCCCGGCGCTCGCGCAGGGCGACGTCCAGCTCCTTCACGAACAGCCCCTTGCCGCCGACCTTGTCCAGGGTCCTGTCCAATATTTTATCGCCGGTGGTCTTCAGCGTCAACAGCGCCACGTCCATTCCGGGATGCTTCAATTTCAGGAAATCCACCACCGTCATGCTCTGCACCACCGCGAGCCGGCTCTCGCGGCTGCCCACGACAATCCGCGGGCTCATTTGGCAAACTCCCGGACGGCGTCCAGCGTCCTTTGCAAATCCCCGGCGGTGTGGGCCGTGGAAAGGAACATGGCCTCGAACTGGGAGGGCGCGAGGTAAATGCAGCTTCCCAGCATGTGTTTAAAGTATGCCGTGTACTTCCCGGTATCGCTGGTCTGCGCCCCGGCATAGTCCCTGACCTTTTCCGGCGTGAAGAACACACAGCCCAGGGAGCCCACGTGGTTCGTGCAGTGGGGCACGCCGGCGTCATTGAGGATGCCGTCCAGCGCGGCGAAGAATTCATCCCCGGCGCGGTTCAGCTTCGCGTAGAGGTCGGGGGTGTCCCGGAGCAGCTTCAATTGCGCCAGCCCCGCCGCCATGGCCACGGGATTGCCGCTGAGGGTGCCGGCCTGGTACACCGGGCCGGCGGGGGCGACCATGGACATGATGTCCCGCCGCCCGCCATACGCGCCAACGGGCATGCCGCCGCCGATGATCTTGCCGAAGGTGGTCAGGTCGGGCTTAACGCCGTAGAAGCCCTGGGCCCCGTCCAGCCCCAGCCTGAAGCCGGTAATGACCTCGTCGAAGATCAGCAGCGCGCCGTTGTCGTCGCATATCGTGCGCAGGCCCTCAAGGAAGCCCGGCCCGGGCAGCACCACGCCCATGTTCGCCCCCACGGGCTCCACGATCACGGCAGCGATCTCGCCGGGATTGGCCCCGAACAGCGCCTTTACGCTGTCCAGGTCGTTGTAGGTCGCGGTCAGCGTGTCCTTCGTGCAGCCCTGGGGCACGCCGGAGCTGCCGGGGATGCCCTGGGTCATCACGCCCGAACCCGCCTTGACCAGCATGGCGTCGCTGTGGCCGTGATAACAGCCGGCGAACTTGACCAGCTTGTCCCTGCCGATGAAGCCCCGGGCCGCGCGAACGGCGCTCATGACGGCCTCGGTGCCGGAGTTGACCATGCGCACCATCTCGACGGAGGGCACGAGTTCGCAGATCAGCTCCGCCATCTCCACCTCCCGTTCGGTGGCCGCGCCGAAGCTCAGGCCGTCCTTCGCGGCCTGGGCCACGGCCTCCAGCACGACGGGATGGGCGTGGCCCAGGATCATCGGCCCCCATGAGCCGATATAGTCGATGTATTCGTTGCCCTCCACATCCCGGATGCGGTCGCCCCTGGCGCCTGCGATGAACCGGGGCGTCATCCCCACCGAGCCGAAGGCCCGCACGGGGCTGTTCACGCCGCCGGGGATGCACGTCCTGGCGCGGTCAAACAATGCCTGAGATTTCATGTCCATCCGTCCTCCCATTCAATGATGCTTCCACGTTTTTAAAGCGGCTTCCATCGCGCCCAGGCATTCCCGGAAGATATCCTCCGGCAGCCTTGAGCGCATGCCGAACAGCAGGTTGTTCATCATGCGCGACGACGCGCCCTCGATCTCCTGTTCCAGGCTTTCCCTGGCTTCGACGGCCAGGCACGCGCGCCTGAACGCGGGCGCCATGCGCGCCGCCACGTTCCCCGCCGCGACGTCCTTCAATTCCTGTATCCGGGGCACCACGTCCCGGCCCTCGTACCAGGCGTAGAAGGCCTCCTTTTCCCCGTCCAGTATGGCCTCCGCCCGGCGCATGTTCTCCCGGACCTTTTCCGATTCAAGGTCGATGCCGAAGGAATCGATGTCGTAGAGGGTCGCCCAGTCCAGCTCCCCCGCCGACTTTTCGATGTCCCTGGGCACGGCCAGGTCAATCAGCGTGATGGGGTGGCCGGGGCGAAGGCCATCGAGGTCAGCGCGGCACAGGGTGTAGTTCGGGCTGCTGGTGGCGCTGACCACCAGGTCGCAGTCCGGCAGCAGCGCAAGGCGGTCGTCGTAGTCGACGCGTTCGCATCCCGAGGGGATATCTACGATGCCCTTGCGGTATTTGCGCACCGTCATGCAGACCTTCGCGCCGTCGTCCAGCAGGGTCTGGGCGGAGATCTTGCCCATCATGCCGCTGCCGATGACCATGCAGTTCTTGCCCGAGAACGACAAGCCCTGACCTCGAAGTGCCTTGAGGGCGGTATGGATCACGGAACTGTCGGAGAGGGACAGGCTCGTCTCCGTCTTCACCCGCTTCGCGGCGGTAACGGCCATGCGGAACAGCGCCTCGAGGGCATGGTCTGTGGCGTCGCAGCTGCGCGCAAAGGCCAGCGCTTCATTGACCTGCGTGACGATCTGGTTTTCGCCCACGACCTTGGATTCCAGCCCCGCCGCCAGCCGGAACAGGTGGTCGACAGCCGCCCGTTCCCGGCGCTCGACGAAGTATTCAGCGCATTCCGCCGGGTCTGCCTGCATGAACGCACACATCGCCTCTGTGGGAGAAAGTCCCTCGTCCCCGGTGCTCAGCCAGATCTCCATGCGATTGCAGGTCGATATGATAATGCAGCCCTCCACCGGGTAATGGCGCTTCAGCCAGGCGAAGGCGTCTTCCATCATCTTCTTTGTAAATGAGAAGCGGCTTCTAATGTCCAGGTCGGCTCTGTTGTGGTCGATTCCTGCCATCAATATAGGCATTGTCTTTTACCGCCTTGTAAATAGAATCGACTGCAACAACACACACGCGCGCATTGCTACAGCCGTCTTTTTCCATAGCATCTGCCGCCGGATAATCCGTCCAACGGCATACCGGCTTGCAGCAGTTCTTCTGACTCGCGCATGGACTCTCGTCCGGTTGACGCGGCCTTCTCGGGTTTTCCCAATGACCGGCTTTCGCCTCGTGTCACCCATCTGCGCTTACAGCGGCGGGCCCGTTCATGACTTTCACACGATTCTCTATTATCTCCGGCCGGTTCGTCGCCGCCCGGAGCACTGCAAGCCCTGTTCAATTGTCAATTTCCATCCGCTACCGGAGCGTCATGCGCAGGAAATACCTGCTCACTTCCTCCGGCGTCGCCTTTAACCCCTGGTAGAACCACCACTTCACGGTCGATGTGAAGGCGTTGCAGATGAAGTCCACCACATAGTCCTTCGGCACATCCACGATGTCCACCGTCAGCGCGGGGACGATCTCCCGCTGCACGAAGGCGGAAAAGCGAAACTGGAAGTATTCCCAGAACAGCCCCGCGCTTTCACAGGAGAATATCCGGGACAGGCGCTTTCGGTCCTCCTGGAGGTGGTAAAGCGTGTGGATGATCTTCGCCTCCACGTCCTCCTCGCTGCCGGAAAAGTCATGTCCCGGCTCCGCGTTCAGGTGCTGGGCAAAGATGTGGTCGAACAGTCCGCTGCAAATCGCCTCCAGCAGGCTGTCCCTGGTCTCGAAATGGGCATAGAAGGTACTGCGGCCGATGTTCGCCTCCTCGATGATGTCCTGTATGGTGATATCATCGTAGCTCTTCTTCATCAGCAGCTTTTCAAGCGCCTGCATGATCGCGGCGCGCGTCTTTTGTACCCGCCTGTCCATCCGCATGCCGTCGCACCGATATCCTTCCTCCGGTGGTCCGGGTTTTTTATACCCAATATATTATAGCAAATTCGCCAAGCACACATCCACCGTTCTGTATTTTATCGAACATAATGTTCCGTTATTTACAATGATTTATCATGACGGTTTCGGTACAGTTTTGCCATTCTGTTCAGTAAAACACGGAAGCGATGATTTGATTGTTGTATTGGACCCGTCCGAAAGCTATAATCACAGGCAAGCAATCATTAATAATAGCTAACCGGAGGTCCCCATGTTCAAGAAGATCAATGATTTCCTGGCGGGCTGGCCCATGACCCTCGTGGGCGGGCTGTTCCTGCTGGCTTCGTTCATATCGCCGAGAGTGGGCTATCCCGAAGGGGAAAAGCTGGCCTGGGTATGTGTGATCATATGCGGCATCCCGCTTCTGTATCTGTCCGTCTGGCGCATCATCCACAACCGGGGCATCGCGAAGATCTCCTCGGCGCTTCTGATCTCCATCGCCATGATTGCCGCCATACTGATCGGCGACCTGTTCGCCGCGGGCGAGGTGGCGTTCATCATGCAGATCGGCGCGCTGCTGGAGGACATGACCACCGAGCGGGCGAAGAAGGGGCTTAAGAACCTGATCGCCCTGGCCCCCGAGACAGGCAGGGTAATTGAAAACGGGAAGGAAAGCACCGTGCCTGTGGAACAGATCAGGGTCGGCGATACTGTGCGCGTGCTGCCCGGCGAGACCATCCCCGTGGACGGCGTCATACTGACCGGCGAAACCTCGGTGGATCAGTCCGTGATGACCGGCGAGAGCCTGCCGGTGGACAAAGCCGTCGGCGACAGCGTGTTCAGCGGCGCCATCAACCGCTTTGGAGCCATCGACATCAAGGTGACGAAGGTCAGCGGGGACAGCGCCCTTCAGAAGCTGATCCGCATGGTCGAGGACGCCGGGAACCACCAGGCGCCCACCCAGCGCATCGCGGACCGCTGGGCCAGCTGGCTGGTACCCATTGCGCTGACCGTCGCCCTGCTGGCGTGGCTCGTCACCGGCGATATCGTGCGCGGCGTGACGGTCCTGGTGGTGTTCTGCCCATGCGCCCTGGTGCTGGCCACGCCCACGGCCATAATGGCGGCCATCGGCCAGGCCACGAAGCACGGCGTCATCATCAAGTCCGGCGAGGCGCTGGAGCGCATGGGCAGCGTGGACACCATCGCCTTCGACAAGACCGGCACATTGACCTACGGACGGCTGGAGGTCAGCGACATCCTTCCCCTGACGGACATGACGCCCGATGCGCTGCTGACCCTCGCCGCCTCTGCGGAAAGGCTGAGCGAGCATCCGCTGGGCAGGGCCATCGCGGATCAGGCGAAGGACATGCCCCTGTTGCCGGTCTCCAATTTCAGGATGAGCGCGGGCATGGGCATCTCGGCGACGGTTGACGGAAAGAGCTATCGCCTCGGCAGCGAAGAATACATCGCCGAAGCGGGTATCCGGCTGGATGGAGCCGCCCGGGCGGCGCTCGACAGGCTGCGCGGCGAGGGCAAGGCCTCCGTCATCATTGGGGATGATACAAAGATCATCGGCATCATCGCCCTGTCCGACGTGCTGCGCCCGGAGGCCGCCGACATGGTCAGACGCCTCGCAGCGATGAACACCCGCGCCGTGCTGTTGACCGGCGACCATGCCACCGCCGCAGGGTTCTTCGCTTTTAAGGTCGGCATAGAGGACGTGCGCGCCGACCTGCTGCCGGAGGAGAAGGTGGGCATCGTCAACGAATTGAAGCGGACAGGCACGGTCTGCATGATCGGCGACGGCGTAAACGACGCCCCGGCGCTCAAAACGGCGGACGTGGGCGTGGCCATGGGCGCGATGGGCTCGGACATCGCCGTGGACGCGGCGGATGTGGCGCTGATGACCGACGATATCTCGAAGCTGCCCTATCTCAAGTGGCTGTCCAACGCCACCGTCAAAACCATCCGGACAGCTATCACACTGTCCATGTGCATCAACTTCGCGGCGGTCACGCTGTCGGTGCTGGGCGTGCTGAACCCCACTACCGGCGCGCTGGTGCACAACGCGGGCTCCTGCCTCGTGGTGCTGCTGGCCGCGCTGCTGTACGATCGGGAATACCGGGGTTAGGGGATTTGGCCCGGGGCATCCCCTGCCTTATTCAAGCCGCGCTTTCAGCTTTTCAACCTCCGCGGCGACCTCCCGGACGAGCGCTGATTCTGCGATTCCGCTCGCAAAGACGCCTCTTTGATAGACGATCCTTCCGTTCACGATCGTCGTGTCGATGTTCTCCTCTGAGGAGGCGTAGACGACGGTGGCCTCCGCGTCGTGATTGGGGCACGACTTCAGATGCCTCGGGTCAAACAGTACCATATCGGCCTTCCTGCCGACCTCCAGCGCGCCCAGCTCGTCCGCCATGCCGATGGCCCTGGCCCCGCCCCGCGTCGCCATTTCCACGACCTGTCCGGCGGTAATCACGGAGGCGTCCCGATGGATGCCCTTCTGGATGAGCGCCGCCAGCTTCATCGTCTCCAGCATATCGGTGCTGTTGTTGCTGGCCGCGCCGTCCGTGCCCAGCGCCACATTGACGCCCGCGCGAAGGCTCTCCGGGATCGGCGGGATGCCCGAGCCCAGATACAGGTTGGGGGCGGGATTGTGGCTGACGGACACCCCGCATTCAGCGAAGCGCCGAATGTCCTCCGGGGTCAGGTTGACGCAGTGCACGGCGAGCATTTTATCGGTCAGGAAGCCGATCTCCTCCAGCAGATCGACGATGTCCTTTCCGTAATACCTCAGGCACATCTCATTGTCCACTTCCGTCTCCTTGAGATGCATCGAATAGCGGACCTTTTCGCTTCGGCAGTACTCCAGCATGACCTGATAGCCCCGCTTCGTCGTGGACCAGGTCACATCGGGGCCCGTCCAGATGGACAGCATGTCGTCCCCGCGATAGCGCTTTCTCAGCGCCTCCACCTCGCGCATGGCCCTGTCCGCCGGCTCGATGAAGATGGACGGCATGCCGTATTCCTCGCCGGTATCCTGGAAGGTGCGGATAAAGACGCTTCGGATCCCCGTGGATCGCATGCCCTCGATGCAGGCATGGGCCAGTTCAGGGTCTTGGTTCGTATAGAAGAACTCACAGATGGAGGTGCAGCCGCTCTTCAACGCCTCCATGCAGGCCAGCTGCGCCGCCAGCTTATGCTGACGCGGCGTCATGATCCTGCCATAGGGCAGCGCGGACAGGTTCAGCCACTCGATCAGCCGGTGATCCGCGCCCAGGCCCTTGAGGAACGACTGGAAGATGTGGATGTGCGTATTGATAAAGCCCGGAAACAGGATCATGCCGTCGGCGTCGATCTCCCGAACGGCATGGGCGTTTTCGGGCAGCCCGCCCGACCCCAGCCACGCGATCCTGTCGCCCCGGATGGCCAGCGTGCCGCGGTCTATCACGCGCCCTTCCCCGTCCATCGTATGGATCGTCGCGTTTCGTATCGCCAGATCATATGGTTCCATGATTTCACCTCTTGAATCGAACGGTGGAATGGCGCGGCTGCCGGGACCGACGGCCTCAAGGCCCCCCCGGATTGCCCCTGCCGATCCCTTGAGGCAGGGCGTGTTTCCAATTGCGGCAGGGCATGACGGCATACCCGTATTCCATCGTCTCCCCCGTGTTTCAGCGCTTTTCCCTTCGCTTCATCTCCCGGGCGACGATGCGCTCCAGGACGCTGATATCCACGTTTCCGCCCGATACGACGGCCACGGTCCGGAGGCTGGTATCGATCCGGTCAAACCTGTAAGCCGCGACACCGGTGGCCCCCGCGCCCTCCGCCACCAGCTTCGGGCCCTCCAGCAGCGCCACGATGGCCGCCTCGATCTCGTCCTCCCGGACCGTCACGAGGTCGTCCACGTACTTCTCGACGATCTCGAAGGTCAGCTCTCCCGGCGTCAACACGTGAATGCCGTCGGCGATGGTGGCCCGGTCCCGAAGCGTCTCCACCTCGCCAAAGCCGAAGGACGCATACATGGAGGGCACGTTCAGCGTCTGCACGCCGATCACCCGGACATCCGGCCGGAGGGATTTGACGGCGATGGCGACGCCGCTGATCAGCCCGCCGCCGCCCACCGGGACCACGATCTGCTGGACCTCCGGCATCTGCGTGAGGATCTCCAGCCCGATGGTGCCCTGCCCCGCAATGACGAACGGATCGTTGAAGGGATGGGCAAAGGTGTAGCCCTTTTCCGCGGAGAGCCTCCCGGCCTCTCGGGCGGAATCGTCGTAGTTCCCCGGCACCAGCACGACCTCCGCGCCATAGCCGCGGGTGCCCTCCACCTTCATGACAGGGGCGTAGTCCGGCATGCAGATCACCGCCCGCATGCCCAGGCGCATCGCCGAACAGGCCACGCCCTGGGCGTGATTGCCCGCGGAGCAGGCGATGACGCCCTTCGACGCCTCCACCCCGGTCAGGCTGTTCAGCTTGTTATAGGCCCCGCGAATCTTGAAGGAACCCGTGTTTTGCAGATTTTCCGCCTTGACGAACAGGCGGCTGTCGTCCAGCCGTCCGAAGGGGAGCACGGGGGTTTCCCACGCCACGCCGCGCAGGGTGGCGGCGGCTTCCCGGATCATTTGCAGCGTTGGCATCGCCTTCATATCATTGACTTCCTCCATATCACTTTAATGCGAATGTCTTTCGTTCATTGAATTTCCAGCGCGTTGCGGTTGTAGCTGAGGGCGAGCATGTGCACCCGCCGGGCAGCATGGGCCTGCATCAGGTTGGACAGGGCATACGCCCGCAGGGAGCCCACGTCCCGGTCGGTATCCGTCAGATCGACGATCCGCCCGTCGTCCTTTGTGACCATGCGAATGGCTTCGCCGATTTCAACCGCGCATTCCGCCAGCACGGTCCTGCCGGGGTTGCAGTCATGGATGAGCATGAACAGCTCTTCAAACAGCAGCATCGCCCGGTTGACCTGCCGGTCCGGACAGGCGTTCTTCCTCAACAACTCCCCGATCTGATCCCGGGTATTGACGATCGAATCGGGCGCGGCCCGGAATTCAAACAGCTCGACCTTCTTCTCCCGCGCCATGTCCTCCAGGAAGAGCGGATAGTTTTCCCGGCCGTAGCGGCGCTTTATGTATTCAAACGAAATCAGGTATCCCAGCGGCGTGGAGATCATCAATCCGATGAACATCCCGTAGACGCCGCCCACGAGGCCGCCGAGCAGCACCAGGGGAAGGGCGGGAAACAACTCCCGCAGGAAGGTGTCGAAAACGCCCAGGGGAATCCGTTCCACAAGGATAAAGTAGGAGGAATCCAGATACATCGCGCAGGTAAACCATAGCGTCAGGGACAGCAGGCGCAGCCCCCACGCCGCACATCGGGCCGTGGCGGGGTTCTCCATGCCGAGCAGGCCGACGATCAGCGGCGCGCACGCCAGCAGGAGGGCCGTGCACAGCAGGCTCTCGACCCACTGGCTCCGGCGCGCCAGCCGCCAGACCCTCCGGACACCGGGATGGTTCCCCTCCCCGAGATAGATGCTGATGATCGGCGTGATCGCCTCCCCGATGCCCTCGAACACGATCTGCCCCTCCTTGAGCAGCGTGATCACGGAGACGAGGACCACCATCTCCTCGCCAAAGCGCGCCGCCATGAAATAGCTGACGGCGAAGGTAAACAGCGATACAAACAGGTGCGCGCAACCATCGACGACGCCAAATTTGGCGATGTTTCCGAGCATCGCCGGGGAGAAGGCCAGGTTGGGCTTCAGCGTATTGCCGGGGCGGATAAAATGGAGGCAGGAAATCCCTATGGAGACCGCAAAGCCGATCAGCGACGCCACGGCGAGGCCCTTCGCCCCCATCCTCCGGCAGAGCAGCAAGGACAGCGCCAGCTTCAGAACGCCCTGGACCAGGTTGGCGACGAGCGTGATTATTTCATCCCCGTCCGTGTACACCATGCCGTCCAAGAGTTCGTTGAGCGGCAGGACCAGCACCGCGTATTTCATCCAGCGAAGGTATTCCGACCCGCTTTCGTAGGCCGGGCCGCCGCTGATGAACAGCTTCAGATAGGCGTCCCCACCGGCGATTATCGCAACGAACATCAGAATGCCCACCAGCAGATTCACCGTCAGGCCGACGCCGAAGTACCGGTCCGCCTCCGCCCTGCGAAAAGCCCCCGTTTCCCAGGCGTACAGTATCGGCACGCCATAGGAAAAACAGACGGCAAAGAAGCTGGCCAGCGCGTAGACGGGCAACACAAGGCAGACCCCCGTGACCGCGCTCTCCCCCAGCATGATGCCGGCGATCACGGTGTCCGCGGTGCCCATCAGGGCGGTCAGCACCATCAGCACCGTCCCACTGAACAGCATGGAATAATATTTGGATGAGATAAAGGTTTTTCGGTTTTTTCCCATTGTTTTCTCCGGTCAGCCGATCCATCGATGATGGCCTTACATCGCCGCCGGCCAGCCCTCACCGGGACGCGCCGGGCGCAGACAGCGCAGGCCCATGACAGGGCAGGCCTTGGTCTCCCACCGCCTCACCGACAACTCAGCGGGGCCCGGGGCGATCCTTCTTCGCAATGCAGGCCGCGGAAGGGAGTATCCTCGCCTTTTTTCGATTCCATTGTAACACATCCGCGCCGGATTGGCAATTCCATGTAAATCCTTCAATTTGAAGCGCTTCGTTGCCTCCCGACTGCCCAGCATGCCAGATCGCCCGATCAGGGCGCGTTTCTCAATGAACCTGCTCGCAACGTGGGTACACCTTAGATGAAAACCCGGGGATGCAGCGGCGGCGTCCGGGCCGCCGGTGCTTTCCTTTCAGGCGTGGAGCGCAAGGGGCTGACTCAAAACCGAGATACCACTGTATAAAACAGAAGTAGGGGCGGGGTTGCGGCGCCCGCCCGGGTACGAATTATATCGCTGGCCCCGGCGGGCGGCGCAACACCTCCCCTACACCTGCCTGTCCTTCGTATGTTTATGCTTCTCAAGACAGCTCCTGTTGCGCAGCGTCTCCTTACATCCCACCAGAGAATTGAAAAGCAAAGTCAAACGATGTCAATATGCAGTTTGAATTTTCTATCCACGGCACACGGAGGACATATGCGCGCATTCATCGTCGACGGCTGCGGGTGTATGAATCGCGCCTTTTTCATTTACTTCTTTACGCTGACCCACAGGCCGTTGTCCCGCTTTACGAGCTCGTACTGCCCGGCGATGGGGTTCCGGTCTCCCACGATGCAGTAATCGCAGGCCTTGGCAGTGCAGCAGGTTCCCTCCCGGATCAGCGTCGCGTGCAGCTTTTGCATGGCCATGTGGTCGCAGTTGCACATCACGGGCAGCACGTCCTCCATGTGATGGCGTTTGGCGAATTCCGCGTTCGGGCACTGGGTGAAGCAATAGCGGACGACGCCATTTTCCCTGTCGTAGGCATATTCCCCCATCCGAAAGGACGCCGGGAACGCCGTGATCTCCTTCACACGCCGATCGCTGGCGCTTTTGAACGCGAGGTTCGCAATGCGGTTGTCCAGCCTGCGGTTGAGGTTGAACAGCCTTCCAAGTACGTCAAACCCGCCCATGAAGCAGTCATAGACGTCCTGCTGGACGTCCTCCAGCGGCGGTTTTTCCGGAATTACGGCATACCAGGCAAAGATCAGTATGGGGTCGTAGATGCTGGCCTTCATCTTCACGCCGCCCATGGCGGGCTCGTCCTCCAGAAAGGCGCAGTATTGCATCTGGATCTTCTCCCACAGCCGGGCCGCCGTGGGCGCGTCGCAATACCGGCGCAGCAGCTTCTGTACGCACTTCTTCGCGTTTTTCGAGTAGATCGCGTGCTTCGCGCGATCAAAGGGCAAATCCTTTTCTCTCATCGTCGTTTTCACTTCCTGCATCTGAAGCAGCCGATGCCCTCGTACCGGGTCACGTCCGCTTCGGCGTACATCCTGGACAGCCGCGCCTTCAGGCTCTCCTCGGTTTCATAGGGCGGCGTGAAATAGCCCTTGGGCTGGTAGAGGTGTTTGATGAACCAGTCCGTGCGCCCGCAGCCTCCCCGGATGTAGAAGCAGCCGCAGAAGGTGCCGCCGGGCTTCAATACCCGGAAGGTCTCGCGCCAGGCCGCTTCCTTGTCCGGGAAGGCGTGAAAGCCGTTGAGGGAGAGCACGATGTCGAAGCTCTCGTCGTCAAAGGGCAGCGCGCCCACGTCCCCCTGTACGAAGTGCGCGTTTTCGATCCCCATGCGCCCGGCCCGCGCCTGCGCCGCCGACATCATATCGGGGGAATAGTCGAGGCAGGTGATGTCCGCGCCGGGAAGCCCGCGGTAGACCGGCATGGTCAGCACGCCGGTGCCCACCGGCACCTCCAGCAGCCTTCCGGCGAAGTCCTCCGGTATGCCGGACAGGGCGCGCTCCAGATAGCGATAGTTCCTGTCGCCGTCCATGTTCCACACGATCCGGCAAATCGCCTTGCCCAGGAAGGTGGAATAGGTCATCATGCCGTCGTAGAGGCTGGCATGGTCTCCGGTCTGTCTGTAGGCGTTCCTGATCTGTGTGCGTCTGTCGTTCATCGCCTTTCCCCTCCCGCATCATCGGTCCATAAAAAGGTTGCAGCGCCGCGGGAAACGGAACCGGCAGCCGGCATCAAGAATGCGCCAGGGATCACCAGCACCCATCCCATCGCCCCGGCGTCATACCCGTTGATGCGCGCGTCCCCGCCTCGCGTTAGAATTTTCTAACTCCCATCCATCACAAAGCCCATCCCGCAGCCGTCCATCGTCGGCTACACTGTATGATGGGCGAGGGAGGTGTCTAATCTCAATCTAAATATGTACAAGCATGCGAGGGCATTTTTCGACATACCAAGGCGAAGGCCCGCAGGCTTGCTGGCGGCACGTCAAGGGGCTTCAACGCCGGTATAGCGGAAAAGGCTGCGCAGGATTGTATAGGTTTGGGTTGAGATCAGTATTAGTTCATGTTTACTATTATAGCGCATCGAAGGTCCATTGGCAAGATGCCAATGGTGATTGTTAACATGGAACCCAAGAAGACGACTATACATTGGGTGGAAAACGCCGATCATCCGGAGGGCAGGCTCCGGCGTCATGACGCTCATGCAGTTGTCGGCATGGGCGCGGAAGAAGGCGTCGTAGTCGAACCCTTGATGGTGATGACGGCAGCCGAGCATGACGCTTGCGAACAATGAGATTTAACGTATTAGCAAAGTAATATGGTATTGACATTGCGCCGAATCGTGTTATAATGCGTATCAAACACAGAGGAAAGGTGGGCATAGTCATGAAGCGCGAAATATGTTCCGCCCGGTCTGTCTCCCGCCTCGCCATGCCCTCTGTCATGTCCGCCAATAATGCTGTGCGATTTATCTTCGCCCAGCTGTTTTTTGGCATTTTTGGCTTTTGGTTTACGCCAATACCCATCTGAAGAATCGCGGACATGGATCAAGGATCATTGAGGCGGCTCTCCGGATGGGGAGCCGCTTTTATGATACATTCTTTCTTAGGAGGAACCCCAACATGAAGAAACTGCTTGCCATCCTCGTCGTCGCCGCGCTCTGCCTGGGCGTGGCCGCCGTTGCCGAAGCAACCTATACTGTGGGCGTGTGTCAGCTGGTACAGCATCCCGCGCTGGACGCCGCCACCCAGGGCTTCCAGGACGCCCTGAAAGAAAAGCTGGGTGAAGCCGTCAGCTTTGACGTGCAGAACGCCTCCGGCGATCCCAACACCTGCCCCACCATCGCCAACGGCTTCGTCTCCGACGGCGTGAACCTGATCATGGCCAACGCCACCCCGGCGCTCCAGGCCGCCGTGGCCGCCACCGGCGACATCCCGATCCTGGGCACCTCCGTCACCGACTACGCCACCGCCCTGGACATCGACGACTGGACCGACGCGACGGGCATCAACGTGTCCGGCACCAGCGACCTGGCCCCGCTGGACCAGCAGGCCGCAATGCTCCACGAGCTGTTCCCGGACGCGAAGGTCGTGGGCCTGCTGTACTGCTCCGCCGAGCCGAACAGCAAGTACCAGGTGGACGTGATCACCGGGTACCTGACCGAGCTGGGCTATGAGACCGCGGAATACACCTTCGCCGACTCCAACGACGTGGCCTCCGTCGCCCAGTCCGCCTGTGATGGCAGCGACGTGATCTACATCCCCACCGACAACACCGCCGCCTCCTGCACCGAGGCCATCCGCAACGTGGTGGAGCCCGCGGGCAAGCCGGTCATCGCCGGCGAGGAGGGCATCTGCAAGGGCTGCGGCGTGGCGACCCTGTCCATCAGCTACTACGACCTTGGCTACACCACCGGCGAGATGGCCTATGAGGTGCTGGCGAACGGCGCGGACGTGGCCACGCTGGACATCGCCTTCGCCCCGAACGTCACCAAGGAGTACAACGCCGAGCTGGCCGAGGCCCTGGGCGTTACCATCCCCGAGGACTACGCAGCCATTCAGTAACCCATCATTGGGAGGGGGGACGCTCCCCCTCCCAGACCTGTTTGGAGGAATCATCTTGAACCTGACATCTCTCTTAAACGCCCTGCCCGGCGCGGTGGCCCAGGGGCTGATCTGGGGCATCATGGCCATCGGCGTGTACATCACCTACAAGGTGCTGGACCTGGCCGACCTGACCGTGGACGGCACCATGGCCACGGGCGGCGCGGTGTGCGTGATGCTGATGCTGGGCGGCGTCAACGTCTGGCTGGCGCTCATTTGCGCGGTGCTGGCGGGCATGCTGGCGGGGCTCGTGACCGGCATATTCCACACGGCCATGGGCATCCCGCCCATCCTCTCGGGCATACTGACCCAGCTTTCGCTGTATTCCGTCAACCTGGCCATCATGGTTTTCAAGGCCAACCAGGGCATCAACGTCACCAAGTACCCCCTGATCGTCAGCCAGCGGAACGTGCGCTCGCTCAATCTGTCCAACCCGATCTTCATCTCCCTGATCGTTCTGGCGCTGGTGATCGGGGTGCTGTACTGGTTCTTCGGCACGGAGCTGGGCAGCGCCCTACGCGCCACCGGCGCGAACGCGGCCATGAGCCGGGCCCAGGGCATCAACACGAACGTGTGCAAGATCCTGGGCCTGATGATCTCCAACGGCATCGTGGCGCTGTCCTCGGCCATGCTCGCCCATTACCAGGGCTTCGTGGACGTGAACATGGGCCGCGGGGCCATCGTGATCGGGCTGGCGGCCGTCATTATCTCCGACGTGCTGTTCGGGAAGCTGTTTCGCAACTTCGCCCTGAAGCTGACCGGCGTGGCCATCGGCGCGGTGATCTACTACATCGTGATACAGGTGGTACTGTGGCTGGGGCTGAACACCAACCTCCTGAAGCTGCTGAGCGCGCTGATCGTGGCCGTGTTCCTCGCCGTGCCCTACTGGAAGGCGAACGTGAAAGGGGGCAGGGGCCGTGCTTGAGCTGGTGAACGTGCGAAAGACCTTCAACCCGAGGACCGTCAACGAGAAGGTGGCGCTGGACGGGCTGAACCTGCGTCTGGAGGACGGCGAGTTCGTGACCGTCATCGGCGGCAACGGCGCGGGCAAGAGCACCATGCTGAACGCCATCGCGGGGGTGTGGCCCATCGACAGCGGGCGCATCGCCATCGACGGCTACGAGCTCACCCACCTGCCGGAGTACCGCCGCGCCGGGCTGCTGGGGCGGGTGTTTCAGGACCCGATGACCGGCACCGCCGCCACCATGCAGATCGAGGAAAACCTGGCCCTCGCCGCCCGCCGCGGCCAGAGGCGCACGCTGAAGATCGGCATCACCCGCCAGGAGCGCGAAGCCTATCGGGAAAAGCTGAAAAAGCTGGGCCTGGGCCTGGAGGACCGCATGACCGCAAAGGTGGGCCTGCTGTCCGGCGGCCAGCGGCAGGCGCTGACGCTGTTGATGGCGACGCTTAAAAAGCCGAAGCTGCTGCTGCTGGACGAGCACACCGCCGCCCTTGACCCCCGCACCGCGGCCAAGGTGCTGGCGCTGTCCGAGCAGATCGTGACCGAGAACCGCCTCATGACCCTGATGGTCACCCACAACATGCGCGACGCCATCCGCTACGGCAACCGCCTGATCATGATGAACGAGGGCCGCGTGATCCTGGATATCTCCGGGGATGAAAAAAAGCATCTCACCGTAGAGATGCTGATGGACGCCTTCGCCAGGGCCAGCGGCGAGGCGTTCGCCAACGACAGGATACTGCTTTCATGATATGATCGTCGGCGAAGCCCTGCGGCGGCCCGTCCGCCAATAAAAACACAAGAGGAACGCCTATGCAAATGGAATTCGTGCGAAAGATGCCTCTGCCCCAGGAGCTGCTGCGGGATTATCCCATCGACGAGGCAATGAAGCGCCGGAAGGCGGCGCGGGATGCCCGGATCGCGGACATCCTCACGGGCAGGGACGATCGGCTGCTGCTGATCATCGGCCCCTGTTCGGCGGACCGGGAGGACGCCGTGCTGGACTACATGCACAGGCTCTCCAGGGTCGACGCGCAGGTACAGGAACGGCTGATGCTCGTGCCCCGGGTGTACACCAACAAGCCACGCACCAAGGGCGTGGGCTACAAGGGCATGCTGCACCAGCCCGACCCGGGCAAGGGCGAGGACCTGCTGGCGGGCATCATCGCCATCCGCGAGCTGCACACCCGCATCCTCCGGGAGACGGGCTTCAGCTGCGCCGACGAGATGCTGTACCCGTCCAATTACAGCTACCTCTCCGACCTGCTCAGCTACGTGGCCGTGGGCGCGCGCTCCGTGGAGAACCAGGAGCACCGGCTGGTGGCCAGCGGCCTGGGCATCGCGGCGGGCATGAAGAATCCCAGCGCCGGGGACATCACCGTGATGATGAACTCCATCGCCGCGGCCCAGAGCCCCCAGGAGTTTATCTATCGAAGCTGGGAGGTGCACACCCCCGGGAACCCTCTGGCCCATGCCATCCTGCGGGGGTTCGTGGACAACTTCGGGCGCTCCCACCCCAACTACCACTACGAAAACCTGTGGGAGCTGCTGGAGCTCTACGACAAAAGCGGGCTTCGGAACCCCGCCGTGATCGTGGACGCCAACCACAACAACTCCGGAAAGCGGCACCTGGAGCAGATCCGCATCTGCAAGGACGTGATGCACAGCCGCGCCCTATCCCCGGACATCCACGGCCTGGTCAAGGGCCTGATGGTGGAGAGCTACCTGGAGGACGGCTGCCAGAAGCCCGGGGAGGGCGTCTACGGCAAATCCATCACCGACCCCTGCCTGGGCTGGGAAAAGACGGAGGAACTGATCTACAGGCTGGCGGAATATTGAAAGGCGGGCATTTGCCCGCCTTTTTCAATCCAGCCGTTCCAGCATGTTGTACCCCTTCCGCGAATATGGATGGCTGCCGTGTCACGCGCCCAACCCTTCCTTCATCGATTTCACGTATTCATACACGTATTCCGGGGCGTCTTTCCCGTGCCCGGCGATCAGCCGGGTCTTGCCCATGCGCTTTGCCACAACGCCTGGCCCAGCGCGTTGTCGATCCTGTGCGCGCCCTTGTGGTTCAGGTCCTCCCGCTTCAGACAGATCTTCGCGCCGCCCAGGTCGGCGGGCATGCGCTTTGCAGAGTAAAGCCGGCTGGGGCGGCCCGCGCATTCGTTGAACAGCGCCGTCAGCTCCGCCTGAAAGGCCGGGTCGGCCTTGGCCTCGTTATAGGCGGCCTCCAGCTCGATCGCGGCGGCCTCATTCCCCCGTATCCGCCCTCATATCCGTTCAGCCCTGTACGTAATCAATGAACGCCTGGACCTCTTCCATACTGCTCAGCCTTGCAGTGTACATATAGCGTCCCATCTGGGGCCAATTCATGGGCGGCATCTCCTCCTGCATCATCATGTCCGCGCCATAGCGGGCCATGATCTGCTCATGGGTGCGGGCATAGCGGTGGCCGTCCTTTCGGCTGGCGTATACGCAGTAGAAATGCTCGTGGGACACCGGCAGCCGGCGCGCGTCATGGCACACCATGTCGGCATAGATCTGGTAGACGTCCGTGGAGTGGGCAAAGTCCATCATATCCGGGGTGTAGCCGCCCGCCGGGCGCATGTTCACCTCCAGGGCCACGAAATCGCCCACATCGCCCAGGCCAGGCTTCGCCCGGGTCAGCCGGAAGAATTCCAGGTGTACAAAGCGGCGATCCACGCCGAAGGCCTTCACGGTGCGGCGGCCCAGCTCCCGGAGGGCATCCGGGACCTGGGGGCAGGTGTAGTACATCAGGTCCATATCCCGATTGACGATGTCCATCACCGGCGGCCAGACCGTCATGCTCTCAAACAGGGGCTCGCATTTGGAATCAAGGATGGCGTCATAGGAGCAGATGTCCCCTTCGATGAATTCCTCCATCACATAGGGCACACCGGGCAGGTTGGCGTAAAACGCATCGAAATCCCCGTCGTTCTCCAGCTTCCAGGTGTTGGTCGCCCCCACGCCGATGTCCGGCTTGACGATCACCGGATAGCCCACCACGCAAATGAACGCGCGTCCGGCGTCGGCGCCGGACACCACGTGCTGGCGGGCGGTGGGAATGCCCGTCTGGCGATAGACCCGCTTCATCGAGGACTTGTTCTTGATGATGCCGATCCTGTCGCACCGGATTCCGGTGGACACGTTGAAATCCTGCCGCAGCCGAGCGTCCTGCTCCAGCCAGTATTCATTCATGGATTCG
>JAZSAA010000528.1:0-12491 GCA_045601625.1 Clostridia bacterium
CCGCCGCCAATCGCGCCCAGACCCTGGCGCTGGCCCTCCTGCATCAGCACAGTGACGATGAGAACGATGGAGATCAGAATCAGAACGATATCGATGATAATGGACAAAGCGGTCATGGAACATCCTCCTTAAAGTATAAAAAACACATATCCTTTGATCCTTGCCGGGAGGGATAAACTGCCGGAAACGCGCAAAAAAAGCACGCTGATCAAAACACGCTGGACTATTATAGCACGCTTCTGCACAAAACGCAACCGTATTTTAGCGGAAAAGGGACGATTTTGTCCATAAAATGACGGTTAATTCTTGGTTTATGACAGGACGGGTATGACCGCGCCGGGGGATGCGGGCAGCGTCATTCTTCAAACATGTCCGCGATCCTCAGCTTCGCGCGGTAGACCTCGTTGCGGGCGTAGCCCGCCTCCTGGGCCTCGCGGGCGGCCTGGGCGAGGTCCGCGCCGTTCAGCAGCTTCGAAAGCATCCACGCCTCGACGGGGAGCCGTTCCGCCTGTATCCTGGCAGCGGGCAGCATCGAGATGTCCGCCACCAGGCAGTATTCGCCCTTTTCCACGCCGGGGTTGGCGCGAAGCTGCTCCAGCACGCCGGGCGCCGGCGCCCGATAGATGCGCTCAAAGCGCTTGGTCAGGTCGCTGCACACGCACAGCATGCACGTCGGCCATTTGTCCGCGATGGCGGCCACCAGCTCCACGACGCGGTGGGGGGATTCGTACAGCACAAACACCGGTATGCCGGCCCGGTGGATGGCTTCCAGCTTGTCGTACAGGGCCTTTTTTTCCCGGGGCAGGAAGCCGTAGAAGGCGAATTCCCGGGCGTCGAAGCCGGAGGCGGACAGGGCCGTCGCCACCGCAGAGGGGCCGCACACCGGCTCCACGGGAATGCCCGTTTCCCAGCAGGCCCGCACCAGGAGGTGGCCGGGGTCGGAGATGCCCGGCGTGCCGGCGTCGCAGGTCAGGGCCACGGTCAGGTTCTCTGCGGCCATGCGCTCGGCGATCTGCGGGGCCTTGCCCGCCTCGTTGTGCCGGTGGCAGGAGGTCATGGGCTTTTTGGTGTCGAACTGGTTGAGCAGCTTCATCGTCACCCGGGTGTCCTCGGCGGCGATCAGGTCAGCCTCCTCCAGGGCCTGGCGCATGCGCGGCGTCAGGTCGTTCAGGTTGCCGATGGGCGTGGCGACGACGTACAGCTTGGGCATCGTGGGAACCTCCTTGTGCGCTTTTATAATGTAGCGGCGGCGCCTGCGCCGCCATCACCTTGCGAGAATATAGAACAATTCGTTCCGGGTTTCAAACCGGTCCAGAATGGCCGTGTCCCGGGGCAGGTGTTCGTCCATCCAGCGGGCATAGTTCGCTGCCATGCCCACGCTGCGGCCGCCCAGGGTTTTGGTGGGGAAGGAGACGACCAGTCGCCTGGCGATCACCGCCTCCATGACCCGCACCGCGCCGCCAGACTCCTGGCGCTCCAGCAGGGGCAGCAGCTTGAACAGCATCGCAACGTCAAAGGGCTCCGCCGGAATCGCGCCGGGACACAGCAGATCTGCACAATTCGCCGACACGGGCATGCCGTAAACCTCGTGAAAGGCGTTGACGGCGTTGACCGCGGCCCCGGAGATGTCCACGCCCACGGTCGGAATGCCGCGGACGGCGAGATACAGGGGGTTGACGCCACAGGCGAGGTCCAGAACCGACCGGGGTCTGCCTGTGATCGTGAAGATGCGCTCGTACATGGCGTCGAGCTCGGCCAGCGGCAGGCGTTCCCGGGTGGAGGCGTGCCGGCTGAGCATCCTTTCAAGACCGATGTCGGTTTTATCGACGTGCCACGCATGCATGTCCCAGGCCAGGAACCGGGCCTCCTGGGGCGTCATGAACGCGCCGGTAATGCCGTGCAGCGCCTCCCGGGCGGCCTTCTCCACGTCCTTCGGCTTTTTATAGCGCCGCTCGCAGTCCGCCCACACCCGCCGAACGGTGTCCGGGCAGATGTCGCGATAGTTCTTCGAGGAAAGCAGCTTTTCGAGGAGCTGTTCGTTGTGGTCGGACATGAGGGACTCCTTCATTGCCGGTCTGGCCGATGGAAGCGGGGCCATTCGAGGGCCGATCCGGCGTCGGTGGGAAGCGCGGCGCAGTTGTTACCGGGGGCTGCCCAGCAGCTCCATCAGGCGGCCGTAGAACCGCAGGTTGTGGGCGGTGGCCAGGCGCAGGGCGTAGGGGTCGTTCACCTTGAACAGGTGGTGCAGGTACGCCCGGGAGTGGCTGCGGCAGAGGACGCAGTCGCAGGCGGGGTCCACGGGCCCCTCCTCCCGGCGGTGCTCGTCGTCGAGGATATACAGGAACTTGTAAAACCTGCCGTCCTCCCGGCGCACGCCCTCCGGCGTGTCCATGCCGGGCAGCCAGGTGTAAAGCCGCTGGTGGCGCGCCTCCCGGGTGGGGATGACGCAGTCGAACAGCGTATAGCCCATGCCCACCAGCAGCGCGATCTCCTCGGGTCGGCCCAGGCCCATGGCGTACTTGACCTTTCCGTCGGGCATGGCGTCCGCGGCCATCTTCAGTATGTCGGGCCGGAACGCGCCGCTCTGGTCCAGGGGCCAGCCACCGAAGCCGTATCCGTCGAAGCCGATCTCCTCCAGCCGACGCCCACACTCCAGGCGCAGACCGGGGTCGCTTCCGCCCTGCACGATGCCGAACAGCAGCGGCTTCTTCTCCATCCGGCGGGACAGCTTGTCGAACTCCGCCCGGCAGCGCTCACCCCATCTCACGGTCAGCTCCACGCTGCGCCGCTGCACCTCCGGCGGGTCGTCGGGATGGGTGCACATGTCCAGCGCCATCATGATGTCGCTGCCGTACTGAAACTGCACCTGCATGCATTTCTCAGGCGTGAAGGTCAGCTTTTCCCGACCGCGGTCGGGCCTGAATATGATCTCCTTGTCCCGGATCTCGCCGTACTCCGGGTTCTCCCGGATCAGCGAATACAGCTGGAAGCCGCCGGAATCGGTGAGGATCGCGCCCTTGTAGCCGGTAAAGCCGTGCAGCCCGCCCAGGCTCTTGACCAGCTTGGACCCGGGCTTGGTCATCAGGTGGTAGCTGTTCATCTCGCAGCCCTGCAGCCCCGCGGCATAGACGTCCTCAAAGGCCCCGGCGCGGATCGCCCCATAGGTGGCGTCAGGGAAAAAGGCAGGCAGCCGGATGGCGCCAGAGGGGGTTTCAAGTGTATTCATCATAGCTTCTCCACGATGCGCAGGCTGGCGCTGCGAGACCTCGGGTTTCGCTCCAATTCCTCCGGCGAAGCGGTGACGGGCTTGCGGGTGATCAGCTTCACCACCGGCTTCTTGCCGCACACGCACACCGGGAAGGATTTCGGACAGGTGCAGGGGTCGGCGAGGTTCCGGAAGGTGTTCTTGACGATACGATCCTCCAGCGAGTGGAAGGTGATCACGCACAGCCGCCCGCCGTGGTTAAGCAAACCGACCAGTGTCCGTATTGAAGGCTCCAGCGGGTCCAGCTCGTCGTTCACGGCGATGCGCAGCGCCTGAAAGGTGCGCCGGGCCGGGTGGCTGCCGTCGCCTGAACGGAACTTCTTAGGGATGGCGGCGTCCACGATGCCCACCAGCTGCCCGGTGGTCTCGATGGGCGTGGTCTTGCGCCGGTCGCAGATCACCCGCGCGATCTGCCGCGCCCACTTTTCCTCGCCGTAATCCCGCAGGATGCGGTTCAAATCGTCCTCGGGCCAGGTGTTCACGATGTCCTTTGCGCTGAGGGCTTGCCCCCGGTCCATGCGCATGTCCAGCGGCGCGTCGTCGTGGTAGGAAAAGCCCCGTTCCCGCACGTCCAGTTGATGGCTGGAGACGCCCAGGTCCGCCAGTATGCCATCCAGACCACAGTCTGTTTTTGCGCTTTCCAAAAGGACTTGGGCATCGTGAAAGTTGCCCTTGAGACAACAAAAGCGCGCCTGTGTCTCCACGGAGGCCAGGCGCCGGGCGGCGGCTTCGATGGCATCGGCGTCCCGGTCGATGCCGACCAGTAGCCCGCCGGGGCCGAGACGCTTCAGGATCTCGCTGGAATGTCCCGCGCCGCCCAGCGTACAATCAAGATAGACGCCGGTCGGTTTTATCGCCAGGCCGTCCAGGCATTCGTTCAACAGGACGGGAAGATGGTGAAAATCCATGAGTTACCTCTTGGGTATAAAATGCAGATTCTTCGCTTCGCTCAGGATGAGGGCGATGGGCTCTGACGTCATCCTGAGCGAAGCGAAGGATCTTCGAGGGTTATTGAGTTCAGGTTACAGCTTCCACGGCGCAATGCCCAGCTTCTTGCGCACCTTGAGCATCGTGCGGTGAGCGATGGCGGAGGCGCGGTCCCGACCGGAGTCCATGACCTGCTGCAGGTAGGCCTTGTCGGCGCTGATGCGGTCGTACTCGGCCTGAATGGGCTCCAGCGCGGCGATGACGCTGTCGGCCACGGCGTCCTTGAATTTGCCGTAGCCCTGGCCGTCGTACTCGGCGGCGATGTCGTCCATGCTCCTGCCGGTCAGGGCGGACATGATGCTCATCAGGTTGGCCACGCCTGGCTTTTCCTCCGGGTCAAAGCGGATGGTGTTGTCGCAGTCCGTCACGGCGCGGCGGATCTTCTTTCGGATCACGTCGGGCTTGTCCAGTATGGCGATGTAGGTCTCCTCGGGGTCGGACTTGGACATCTTGCGGGTGGGCTCCTGCAGGGACATCACCCGGGCGCCCACCTTGGGGAAGTAGCCCTCGGGGATGGTGAACACGTCGCCATAGACGCCGTTGAAGCGCTCGGCGATGTCCCGGCAGATTTCCAGGTGCTGCTTCTGGTCGGCCCCGATGGGCACCAGGTCGGTCTGGTACAGCAGGATGTCGGAGGCCATCAGTACCGGATAGGTGAACAGGCCGCAGTTGATGTTGTCGGCGTGCTTGGCGGACTTGTCCTTGAACTGGGTCATGCGGGACATCTCGCCCATGTAGGTAAAGCAGTTCAGTATCCAGCCCAGCTCCGCGTGGGCGGGAACCTGGCTCTGGAAATAGATGATGTTGTTTTCCGGGTCGAGGCCGCTGGCCAGGAAGATGGCCATCGTGCGCAGGCAGGCCTGGCGCAGCTCCGTCGGGTTCTGGCGCACCGTCAGGGCGTGCAGGTCCACGATGGAATACAGGCAGTCGTATTCGTCCTGGAGCAGGCCGAAGTTGCGCAGCGCGCCGATGTAGTTGCCCAGGGTCAGGTTGCCCGTGGGCTGTATGCCGGAAAAGATCCGCTTTTTCTGAACTTGCTGTTCCATGATGCATAACCTCCAAATTGTCCGCGTCGAAGAATGATCCCCGACATTATACCATGAGTTGAATAACCCGTCAAATGGAATCATCGGCCCGGCCGGGCCTTCGGCGGTCAGGCCAGCGCCTTGACGAAGCAGCGCCGGCGCTTGTGCTGCTCGGTCTTGAAGAAGTTCCACTGGCTCTGCACCTTGTGGTTGGTCTCCAGCTGGGGGCCGGTCTCGGCCTTCCTGATGCCCATTCTGTGACAGCCCTTCAGCACGTGGTTCAGTATGATGGCGTTGACGGCCTTGTCCTGGTATTCCCGCTTCAGCGCGATCAGGAACAGGTCGAGGGTGTCGTTGACCTTTAGCGCGCGCAGCACCCGGACCCAGCCCAGCGGGAACAGGCGGCCGCCGCTCTTCTTCAGGGCGTCGGCCATGCTGGGCGCGGCCACGCCGAAGCCCACCAGGTCGTCCCGCTCGTCCAGCACAAAGCAGGCCAGGTCGGGGTTGATCAGGGGGATGAACTTGTCGGCATAGCGGCGGATCTGCCTTTCATCCAGAGCCACCGTGCCGTAGAGATGGCCGTAGGCGGTGTTCACCAGGTGGAACACCTTTTCCACCAGGGGCCTGTAATCCCGCCGGGATTTCACCTCGGCCACGTGCAGGTTGGAATAGCGCTTGACGCGCTCGGCCAGCTTGTCCATGCGGGTGCAGGTGTGCTCGTCGTAGGGCACGTCGACCAGGAACTCCACCCAGTCCACGTCCTTGACGTAGCCCAGGCGTGTCAGGTGGTCGATGTAGTAGGGGTGGTTGTAGTAGGTGATGAACATGCTGCGGCGGTCGAAGCCCTCCACCAGCATGCCCTCCCGGTCCAGGTCCGTAAAGCCCAGGGGGCCGTGGACCTCGCTGCAGCCCTTCTCCCGCGCGTAATCCTCGACGGTCCTGAACAGCGCTGCGGAGACCTCCGCGTCGTCTATGAAATCCACCTGGGTGAAGCGCATGCGGTTCGTGCCCCACTTTTCGTTGGCGCGGCGGCTGAGTATGGCCCCGATGCGGCCCACGACCTCGCCGTCCCGCAGGGCCAGCCAGCACTTCGCCTCGCAGTATGAAAAGGCCGGGTTCTTCCTGGGGTTCCAGTCGTCCAGGTCGTCGGCGATCATCGGCGGAATGTACTGGGGCACATCCCTGTAAAGTATATTTGGGTAGTTGACAAACCGCCTGAGCTGGCGCCTGGTCGTTACCTCTTTGATCTCTAACATGTCGATCCCCTTAATAATCATAATTCACCATCATCAGTATAGCACATCCGCCCGCAATGCGCAATCGTTTTAGACAGAAAAAAGGCGAAATCCGACGCGAAATGTGGACACCGCGCTCCGGTCGGGCGGGTTTGCGGGGGTTTTCAGCGTCCGGCGGACGCCATATTATTTTTGAATTCAATTTTGGAAAACGCATTGGATTTTGAACGGTTTTGTATTATAATATACATGGGAAAAAATATAACGACGGAGGTGGCAAACATGGTGCAGATTCGGGAGATGCTGACTTCCATCGGCGCGCTGTTTACCAATCTCTTTGAACACCCGGATTGGCACAATATCGTCGACGTGGCCATACTGGCCGTTTTGATATACAACGTCATCAAGCTGGTCATACATACCCGGTCCAACTCGCTGTTCAAGGGCATCGCCGTGGTTCTGATCATGGCCTGGATCTGCGGCATGCTGCGCTTCAACGCGGTCTCGTGGCTGCTGAACCAGATCATCAGCATGGGCCTTCTTGTGCTGGTCATACTGTTCCAGCCGGAATTCCGGCGCGGCCTGGACCAGATCGGCCGTTCAAAGTTCATGCGCCGGATGTTCGGCCCGATGGGCCGACAGGAGGAGACGGAGCAGGTCGAAAAGCCCGTGACGGAGATTGTTCGGGCGATGAACGACATGGCCCGCAAGAAGATCGGCGCGCTGATCGTGATCGAGCGCGTGACGGGCCTGGGCGACGTGATCGAATCCGGCACCCGGGTGGACGCGGAGATCTCGGCCCCGCTGATCGAGAACATCTTTGAACCCAACACGCCGCTGCATGACGGCGCGATGATCATTCGCAACCGGCGCATCAATGCCGCGGCCTGCATACTGCCGCTGTCCTCCGATCCCTCCATCAGCAAGGACCTGGGCACGCGCCACCGCGCCGCCATCGGCATCACCGAGACCACGGACGCGGTGTCGCTGATCGTCTCGGAGGAGACGGGCATCATCTCCATGGCCAGGGAGGGCAGGCTGACCCGCCATCTGGACGCGCGCTCGCTGAACATACTGCTGACCGAGCTGTTTACGCCGGAGCGGAACATGTACTCCTGGCTGAGCACGCTGCGCAGGGAGGAACAGGAAGATGAAAAATAGGCTGATCCAACTGCGTGAAAAGCTGTTTGCCAGTAGCTTCTATAAAAACGCGCCCCGGCCGGTGCGCTGGATCATCGGCTCGCTTTCCAACAACCTGGGCTACAAGCTGCTGTCGCTGCTGCTGGCCATACTGCTGTGGAACTACGTGATCGCCACCAATACCTCGATTACCCGGAACAAGACCATCTACAACCTGACGGGCACGGTCAGCGGTCTCTCCACGCTGTCAGACAACAAGCTGGCCCTGACGGACAGCCCCGAGGCGGCCCTCTCGGGGATCACGGTCACCGTGGAAGCGCCCCAGGCGGATTATTCCAAGGTCTCCTCGGACAACGTGCAGGTGGCGCTGGACCTGTCCAGCGTGCGCGCTGCCGGCACCCAGCAGGTGCCCCTGCGCGCCACGTCCAGCTACGGCCGCGTGCGCGGCATCAGCCCCGAGACGCTGACGCTGAACTTTGAAAACCTGGATTCCCGCAACGTGGCGGTCAATTCCGTCATCGAGGGGGAGGCCGACGGGTACTGGTACAACGTCAGCCGCAGCAATCCCTCGATACTGACCATCTCCGGTGCGGCCTCGGTGGTGCAGAGCATCACCTCGGCCAGGGTGATCGCGGACGTGAACGGCATGACCGATTCGACGGTCACGGCCAGGCCCTATGTGCTGCTGGACGCCGTCGGCAACGAGATCCCCCAGGACATGCTGAACTGCTCCACGTCGTCGATCTCCGTCAGCGTGGACATCTACCCCTGCCGCGACATCCCCGTTTCAACGGACCGGCAGAGCATCATTACCGGCGCGCCGGCCCAGGGCTACGAGGTTCAGAGCGTGACGGTTCAGCCCCAGACCATACAGGTGGCCGCCGACCGGGAGCTGCTGGACAACCTTCAGCTGCTGGTGATCGAGCCCGTCTCGGTGGAGGGGGCGACCCAGAGCTTCTCGGCCAAGTCCACGGTGACCCAGCTGTCGGATTTCAAGAACGTGTCCAGCGAGCAGGTGTATGTCAACGTCGCCATCGCCGAGGAAACGGTCACGGAGTATGTGGACAACGTGAAGATACTGTTCACCGGAAAGGCTGACAACCTGGTCGCCAGCTACGACCAGTTGAGTGTGCAGGTCACCGGTCCCCGCAGCGCCGTGGCGCGGCTGCAGGAGGAGGGCGTGACCGTCAGCGTGGACCTGGCGGGGCTGAAGGAGGGCTATTATATCCTCTCACCCCAGATCGACGCGGCGGCCTACGAGGGCTTCAGCATCATGAGCGAGGCGGCGTCTGTGACGCTGACGGACATCAGCTACAGCGATGCCGACGATTCGGGCGAAACGGAGGCCGGGGCGGCGTTCGACGCCGAAGAGGCGGCGAGTGAGGAATGACGGCGTCAGCCGGGAGGTATACATTTAGGCTATGACAATCAGTGGATACTCCAACGCGATCGTGAGCGTGATGCTGGGCTGGCTGAAGGGCCTTGCGAATTGGGTGCTCAGGCTGTTCAACCTCGCGGGCAGCGCCAACGGCTCGCCGCTGGTGTGGCTGGCCGACAACTGGCTGAAGCTGCTCATCTTCTTCCTGGTCTTGGGCATCCTGCTGGACCGGCTGGTCTGGCTGATCCGGTGGCGGCCCTACTGGGTGTGGTTCAGGAAGGAACGCGTCATCGTCAACGACGACCGGTTCTTCAACGACGCCGACATCGACCGCGCCGACGACTGGGAGGGCGACCTGGCCTCCAACTGGGACGAGCACGACTATGTGGTGGCCAGCACTGTCGTCAAGCGGCAGGAGGGCCGCAAGCCCGAGGGCCAGGGCTCCGGAAAGACCCGGCGCGAAGCCGGGGACAAGCGCGCGGCGACGCCGCGCAGGCGCTCCGAGGCCACGAAGGTCAAGCGGCGCGCCGACAGGGCCTCGCAGGACGGGCAGGCCCCCCGGGACAGGGGCGGCAGGGCCCGCGGCCAGGAACAGCGCGGCCACAGGCCGGACAATATATTCGCTTCGGAGCTCAAGAAGCGGGACGTGTCGGACAGCTATGAGGACGAGGTCTTCAACGTCTCCAACCTGCCCGTGTTCGACGAGTTCAGCCACAGGGGGCAGCCGGCCGACCGGCCCCGCCGCAAGCAGCGAAAGACCAGATAATAAGGAGAGAACGGCATTGCAGAAGCGCATACTGTGCTATGGCGATTCCAACACCTACGGCTATATTCCCACCGGCGGGCGGTATGACGAGCATACCCGATGGCCCATGCGGATGCAGGCGGTGCTGGGGGACGGCTATGCCGTGATCGAGGAGGGCTTCAACGGCCGTACCTGCGTGTTCGACGACCCGGTGGAGGGGGGCTACAAGAGCGGCGTGCAATACCTGCCGCCCTGCCTGATGTCCCACAACCCGCTGGACGCCGTCATCATCATGCTGGGCAGCAACGACACGAAGGTGCGCTTCGGCATGACGCCGATGACCATTGGCCAGAGCATGATGCAGCTGGTGCGTGTGGCCAAGCAGTACGCGGTGAACGAGGCGGGGGAGGTCTCCCGCATCATCGTCGCCGCGCCGCCGAGGATACTGGACAACCTGATGCAGACCCGCCACGCCGAGTGCTTCGGCGAGCAGGCCATCGCGGTCTCCGCGGGCCTGTCCAGGGAGCTTCGGCGCATCACCAAGCTGATGCGCTGCGATTTCTTCGACGCCGTGCCCCATGCCGAGGTATCGCCGCTGGACGCCGTGCACATGACCGCCCAGGGCCACCTGCGCCTGGGGGGGGCCATGGCCGAAAAGATCCGTCAGGCCATCGGATAGCCGCCGCGGTATATATAAAATTTATCGTAGCGTTGGGGTTGCAAAAGTGACGCACATGTGATACAGTATTAACCGGAAATTGAATACACAGCGGGTGTCGGGCGCCATGCGTCCGGTGAAAAGGGAAGCGGGTGCAAATCCCGCGCGAACTCGTCACTGTAACCGGGGAATGAACGGGCAAACAAGGCCACTGGCAACGGGAAGGCCGCCTGTTCGTGAAGATCCGCAAGCCAGGAGACCTGCCCGTCTGTATGCGGAGGCGATCTGCGCCTCATGCCACGAGTGCCTGGCAGCATATCAAAGCCAATTGAATTTGGAGCCTGCTGGACGCCCGTGTGCCCGGCGGGCTCTTTTTACGTCCGCGAATCCGCGTATTGCTGTCCGGCCCAATCGACCGGCATCAATAAATACCCATTATTTCAGGAGGTAAACACCATGAAGAAACTGCTTTCAATGCTGATCGCGCTGGCGATGTTCGCCACGTGCGCCATCGCGTTCGCCGAGGACGCCGACAAGACCGCCGCCGCTGCGGTTGACGAGCTGATCGCCGCCATCCAGGTCCAGGAGCGGACCGAGGACACCGACGCCCAGTGCGAGGCCGCCAAGGCTGCCTGGGACGCCCTGACCGACGCCCAGAAGGAACTGGTTGAAGAGGGCGACTACTTTGCCCGCGACACCGGCGACGCCGTCAAGGACAATCCGCTGAACGCCGACGGCATCGGTGAGAACGAGCTGCTGGTGGTCAGCTTCGGCACCTCCTTCAACGACAGCCGCGTCGAGGACATCGGCGGCATCGAGAAGGCCCTGCAGGTCGCGTACCCGGATTGGTCCGTGCGCCGCGCCTTCACCGCCCAGATCATCATCAATCACATCCAGGCCCGCGACGGCGAGAAGATCGACAACGTGGCCCAGGCCCTGGACCGCGCCGTGGCGAACGGCGTCAAGAACCTGCTTGTGCAGCCCACCCACCTGATGCACGGCGCCGAGTACGACGAGCTGATCGGCGTGCTGGAAGGCTATAAGGACAAGATTGAGAATATCATCGTAGCCGAGCCCCTGCTGGGCGAGGTCGGCGCGGACGCCACCGTCATCAACGAGGACAAGGCCTATGTCGCCGCGGCCGTCGTGAGCGAGGCTGTCATCGGTTCTGAATACGATAACATCGATGACGCCGAAAAGGCCGGCGCCGCCTTCGTGCTCATGGGTCATGGCACCAGCCATACCGCCAATGTGACCTACGATCAGATGCAGACCCAGATGAACGAGCTGGGCTTCAAGAACGTGTTCGTCGGCACCGTTGAGGGCGAGCCGGAGGACACCGCGTGCGCAGCGGTCATCGAGAAGATCAAGGAAGCCGGCTATAAGAAGATCATCCTGCGGCCCCTGATGGTCGTCGCGGGCGATCATGCCAACAACGACATGGCCGATCCCGAGGATCCCGAGTCCTGGATCTCCCAGTTCACCGCCTCCGGCGCTTTCGACAGCGTCGAATGCCAGATCGCCGGCCTGGGCCGCATCGATCTGATTCAGGCTCTGTACGTGCTGCACACCGGCGAAGCCGTCGCCGCCGCTGTGCTCGGCTGATCGCGGCAATGACGCCAAAGCCTCCGGCTCCATGGGATCGGGGGCTTCGGCCATATTGGAGGTAAGAGTATGAAGAGAATGATCGCCCTCGCGCTGGCGATGCTGCTGGCGCTGTGCGGCATGGCCGCGCTGGCGGAATCGGCCGCCGAGCCGCTGGCGGACGGCGTGTACAACGCCGAATTCACCACCGACCACAGCATGTTCCACGTGAACGAGGTTTATAACAACATCGGTACCCTCACCGTAAAGGACGGCCAGATGACCATTCACGTCGTGCTGGCTGGAAAGGGCATCGTGAACCTGTTCCCCGGCCTGGTGGAGGACGCGGAGAAGGAGGGCGCGGTGCTGCTGCAGCCCACCGAGGAAACCGTGAACTACCCCGACGGCACCACGGACACGGCCTATGCCTTCGACATTCCCGTGCCCGCCATCGGCGAGGAATTCGACTGCGCC
>JAZSAA010000529.1:0-2676 GCA_045601625.1 Clostridia bacterium
ATGGGGAATACTACGACTGGGTGGAGCTGCGCAACGTCCCGGGCGGCGACGCCAGTCCCGCGGGCTGGCGGCTGGGGGACACCGTGGCCCAGCGCGGGGCCTTCGATCTGGGGGACGCCGTGCTGCCGCCGGGAGGCAGCCTGATCGTCTATTGCGACAGGCCCCCCGAGGGGTTCGAGGGCGGCGAACTGTTCTCCGGTTTCAGGCTCAGCGCCAACGGCGAGGTGCTGGCCCTTTCCGACGGCCAGCGCAGGCTGCGCCAGGTGCTCCAGGTGCCCGCCATGGCCGCCGCCCAGGTGTACCAGCGGGGCGACGACGGCAGCTATAGCGTGGTGTCCTTCGCCGCGATGGCCGAGGCCGGGGCGGTGGACATGCGGCCCCCCTTCAACCCCGACGGCGTGTACATCAGCGAGCTGATGGCCTCCAACCGCACCCAGCTCCAGGACGAGGACGGCGACTGGCCCGACTGGATCGAGCTGGCCAACGGGTCCGCCAGTCCCGTGGACCTGACCGGCTGGGCCCTGTCCGACGACGACGTGAACCAGCGCAAGTGGGTGTTCCCGTCCATGACCCTCCAGCCCGGCGAATACCTGGTGGTGTTCGCCTCGGGCAAGGACCGCCGGGGCGACGCCCTGCACGCCAACTTCAAGCTGTCCACCGTATCCGAGGCCGTGCGGCTGTACGACGCCGACGGGAACGTGGTGTCCTGGGTGGAATACGAGGGCCTGCTCAAGGAGACGTCCCTGTCCCGCAACCCCAACGGCAGCCTGACCACTGACATCGCCCCAACGCCCGGCTACGAGAACACCGAGGCGGGCGTGCGGGCGGCCCGGACCCTGGTCAGCCCCACCGCCGGCGACCTGCGGATCAACGAGATCATGGCCACCGGCACCGGCAGCGACTGGATCGAGCTGTACAACGCCGCCGACCACAGCGTGGACCTGACCGGCGTGGGCCTGTCCGACGGGACGAAGCACCCCCGCCGCTGGCAGTTCCCCGAAGGCGCGCTGATACCCTCGAAGGGCTATGTCACCGTGCTGCTCACCGGCAGCGGCGGGCAGAGCGGCATTCAAAACGGCCGCTACTGCGCCGACTTCGGCCTGATGGCGGGGGAGACCGCCGTGCTGGCCGATCCCGACGGCACGCTGCTGGACAAGGTGACCCTGTTCGAGCAGTACCGGGATGTCAGCTACGGCCGGGCCGAGGGCTACGAGCGCTACCGCTACTTCGCCGAGGCCACCCCCGGCACGGAAAACACCACGCCCTCCTATGCCCGCAAGGCGTCGGACGTGGGCTTCTCCGAGCCGGGCGGCGTGCGCGCCGACAAGCGGCTGTCGGTGGCCCTCACCGCCGATGCGGACGTGACCGTCTACTACACCACCGACGGCAGCGACCCCACCACGTCCTCGAAGGCCTACAGCGGCCCCATCGAGCTGAAGAACAGCGCGGTCATCAAGGCCTTGGCCTGGCAGGCGGACATGATCCCCTCCGACCTGTGCGTGCAGACCTACGTCCTGGGCGCGGGCCACGGGGTGCGGCTGGTCAGCGTGTCCGGCAGGAAGGCTGACCTGGACGGCAGCTCCGGCATGCTCAAGACCGGCGTCAAGGGCGAGGGGGCCGAGGCTTTCGTGGAGGTCTACGAGCCCGACGGCACCCGGGTGATCGCCCAGAAGTGCCTGATGAAGCTGGCCGGCCACAGCACCCGCGAGCACGAGGGCCAGAAGGGCTTCTCGCTGCGGGCGAGGAAGGCTTACGGCGCCAGCCGCTTCAACTACGCCCTGTTCTCGAACCGGCCCTATGAATCCTACAAGTCCTTCGTGATGCGGGCCTCGGGCCAGGACTGCAGGCAGACCTTCATGCGGGATTCCATCCTCAGCAGCCTCGCCGCCGACACAAGCGTACTGTACCGGGAGACCGAGGTGTGCGTGGTGTACGTCAACGGCCGCTACTGGGGCGCGTACAACATGCGCGAGCGCGTCAGCAACGACATGATCGCCCAGTTCCACGGCTGGGACAACCCCGACGACGTGGAGTACAAGGAGGGCGGGGGCTATACCTCCGAGCACTACCAGAACATGCTGCGCTGGGTGCGGGAGCACGACCTGTCCGACGACGCCAACGTGGAAACCCTCCGGGGCATGATGGACATCGAGAACTACCTGGAATACGTGATGCTGGAGATGTACGCCGACAACCAGGACCTGGGCAACGTGGGCTTCTACCGCAACCCGAAGGCCGACGGCCTGTGGCGCTGGGCCCTGTTCGACCTGGATCTCAGCTTCCAGCTGGCCGGCGACAACGTGAAGGCCTGGCTGGAGGGGGACAGCGTGGGCACCATCACCGACCAGAGCAACCTGCTTTTCAGGAAGCTGATGAAGAACGCGACCCTGCGGGACTGGTTCCTGCGCCGCTTCGGCGAGCTGCTGACCACCACCTTCAGCGCCGAAAACGTCACGGCGAAGATCCAGGCGCGCTACACCCTGCTGGAGCCGGAGATGGAGGCCGAGTGCAAGCGCTGGGGCTGGACCACCGCCACCTGGAAGCGCTACGGCCAGAGGATGATGAACTACGCCAAAAACCGCCCCGCCAACCTGGTGGAGTACCTGACCCACGATTTCCACCTGACCGACGCCCAGGCGGAGGGGTATTTTGGGGGAGTGGGGTAAATTCTGATTT
>JAZSAA010000530.1:0-13823 GCA_045601625.1 Clostridia bacterium
CCAACTGGAACAGCAGGCCGTCCTGTCCGCCGACGTGGGCGAACTCGGTCTGAATGGACTTGCGCACCGGGTATTTGCCTTGGAAGCGTTCCTTGATGACCTTTTCCATCACGGGGATGTTCCACACGTCCCGGAACAGGCAGTCCATCTGCACCACGTTTTCCAACGTCAGGCCGACCATGGCCAGGCGCTTCTCCATCTCGTCGATGGCGCCGTTGGCCTGGGCCTCAATGAGTTGGCCCACGTTGCCGGCGCAGTAGTTCAGAAAGACCAGGTTCCCGGCCCTGATGACGCCGGAATGCGCCCATTCCTCGTTGACATCGTATCGCTCGATCGCGCTCATGACTCCGCCTCCTCGTCCAGCGATTCCACGTAAAAGCTCACCGGCCGGAACCCGTCGTTGCAGGAGATCATGGCGGACTTCGGGTCCTTCATCCAGCCGTCGTAGAAATTCTCCCCGCCGTGGGCCAGCGTCATCACGAAGGGGGAGAGGGTCTCCCACGCGCTGTCGCACATGCCCTCCGGCTTCGCCCAGCCGTTGCAGATGAACGTCCTCCCCTCCCACATGCCGCAGGCGTGCTCGATGGGGTTTTCGTATTTTTCCATCAAATCGTCATACAGCGCCATGCGTTTGACGGTGATTCTGACCTTCTTCATATACCCTCCGGTTGTTATCAAATTCCAATTTCCCTGTAGATGCGCTCTATGAAAGGAGATTTGTATTCGATATAGCCTTCGATATCATCGGGATGGAGCGAAGCGCCTTCTGCCTTGATTCTGCTGTATTCTCGCACATCATCCGGGTGGGCGCGCAGATAATCTCTGAAGGCGATGTGCCGTTTCAACTCCGGGGAATCCTGCGGACAGACATACAGGTGGTGCTTCCGCAGGTGCGATTTGCCCTCATACCCGAAGGCTTCCCGTCCGGCGATGCCGAGGTCGCCTTCGTGGCGATAGCCAATTGCCTTTAATGCAAAGATTACGGCATCCAGTGCGTCGTAATCCCTGATGACGACGTCGATGTCGATGATCGGCTTGGCGGACAGTCCCGGCACGGCGGTGCTGCCGACGTGCTCGATCGCAAGGGCCAATTCGCCGAGGGCATCCCGGATTTCGGAAGCGATATCCTCATAGTCCTGCGCCCAGCGTTCGTCAAAAGGCATGATGACGACATGCTTTGTAACCATTCGCATTGATCCTCATATAAGTATAGCCGATTATCCCGGATTGCGGTGGGTCATCTTCTCCCTTCGGCGTCTCCTCTGCCGGGACTGCTCGCCGCTTGCCATGACCTTCTCGCCCTTCAGGGCCAGCATCTGGTCGCGCAGCTGGGCGGCCTTCTCGAAGTCCAGGTTGTTGGCAGCCTGGAGCATCAGCTCCTCCAGACGCTCGATGGCCATGCGCTTCTCCTCCTCGTCCATGCCGGAGGCGGCGTCTGAGTCGTCGGGCTTGCGGGTGACCTCCATCAGCTCGCGTATGGCGGTGCGCACGGTCTGGGGCTCGATGTGGTTCTCCTCGTTGTACTGCTGCTGGATCTCCCGGCGGCGGTTGGTCTCGGAGATGGCACGCTGCATAGAGTCGGTGATGGCGTCGGCGTACATGATCACCCGCCCGTCCACGTTCCGCGCCGCGCGGCCGATGGTCTGGATCAGGCTGGTCTCGCTGCGCAGGAAGCCCTCTTTGTCCGCGTCGAGGATGCAGACCAGGCTGACCTCCGGCATGTCCAGGCCCTCGCGGAGCAGGTTGATGCCCACCAGCACGTCGAACTCGCCGCTGCGCAGGCCGTGGATCAGCTTGATGCGCTCCAGCGTCTCCACGTCCGAGTGCAGGTATTCCACGCGAATGTCCATCTCCCGAAGGTACTGGGTCAGGCTCTCGGCCATCTTCTTGGTCAGCGTGGTCACCAGCACGCGCCCGCCAGCCTCGGTGACGGTGCGCAACTCGCCCAGCAGGTCGTCCACCTGCCCGGTGGCGGGGCGCACGATGATTTCCGGGTCGATCAGGCCGGTGGGGCGGATGATCTGCTCCACCACCTGTTCGGCCCGCTCCAGCTCGTAGGGGCCGGGAGTGGCGGAGACGTAGATGGTCTGGCCGGCGCGCTCCTCGAACTCGTGGAACTTCAGGGGGCGGTTGTCGTAGGCGGCGGGCAGCCGGAAGCCGTAGTCCACCAGCGTGCGCTTGCGGGCGAAGTCGCCGTTGTACATGGCGCGGATCTGGGGCACGGTCACGTGGGCCTCGTCGATGAAGATCAGGAAATCCTTGGGGAAGTAATCCATCAGCGTAAACGGCGCTTCCCCGGGCTGGCGGCCGTCGAAGTAGCGGGAATAGTTCTCGATGCCGCTGCAATAGCCGATCTCCCGCATCATCTCGATGTCGTAATGCACCCGCTGCTCCAGCCGCTGGGCCTCCAGCAGCCGGTCGTTGTCCCGGAAGTCCTTCAGCCGCAGGGCCAGGTCCGCCTCGATCTGTTCGATGCAGCGGTCCAGCTTGTCCTTGCTGGTGGCGTAGTGGGACGCGGGGAAGATCAGCACGTGGTTCATCAGCCGCAGCACCTTGCCGGTGACCATGTCGATTTCGCTGATGCGCTCGATCTCGTCCCCGAAGAACTCCACCCGCACGCCCCGCTTTTCCGACGCCGCGGGGATGATCTCGATTACCTCGCCACGGACCCGGAAGGTGCCGCGCTCGGGCTCGAAGTCGTTGCGGGTGAACTGGATGTCGACGAGGCGGCGGATCAGGTCGTCCCGGTCGATCTCCATGCCCTCCCGCAGGGACACCGATAGCCCCTCGTACTCCTCCGGGTCGCCCAGGCCGTAGATGCAGCTGACCGAGGCCACGATCACCACGTCCCTCCGCTCGGCCAGCCAGCTTGTGGCGCTGTGGCGCATGCGGTCGATCTCGTCGTTGATCGAGGAATCCTTCTCAATGAAGGTGTCCGTGGAGGGGATGTAGGCCTCCGGCTGGTAGTAGTCGTAGTAGGACACGAAGTAGCCCACGGCGTTCTCCGGGAAGGACTCCCGGAACTCCGCCGCCAGCTGGGCCGCCAGCGTCTTGTTGTGGGCGATGACCAGCGCCGGACGGTTGGCGTTCTTAATGATGTTGGCCATCGTGAACGTCTTGCCCGAGCCGGTGACGCCCAACAGCACCTGGTGCTTCATGCCCTTCTCAAGCCCCTCGGTCAGCTTCGCGATGGCCTGGGGCTGGTCGCCGGTGGGCGCGTATTCGGAATGCAGCTTGAACATGGACATGGCGGGTTCCTTTTCTGCAGTGTATTGGATGGATACATTATACCATCTGTGGGGATGGTTGAAAACAGGGGAGAGCGAAGTTTAAAGTGGTGTTCGATTATATTGGCAAATTCTGATTTGTCGCGGAGCGACAAATGAGAATTCAGTATTTAGTATTTAGCATTTAGTGGTTAGTGGAGGAGGAAATCCTTGCGGATTTCTTTTGATTAAAGGGCTAAGAAGCGTTGAAACCTCTGCTGTATCCATTGAATCAAACAAATCCCGTAGGGATTTGATCCACCACTAGTCACTAGCCACTAGCCACTAACCACTGAATTCTGGTTTATCGAGCCCTGCTCGATAAATCAGAACCTACCAAGGAGGCTCCCATGTCCCCCGCCAAACTCGAAAAAATGAAGCGGGCGCTGATGCGCTCGAATACCCACCTGCTGCTGACGGCGGTGATGCTGTTCCAGTGCCTGGCGATGCTGCTGATCGCCTTCCAGAAGGGAGGCGTGAACCTCCAGGCGCTGGGCTTTGCCGTGGCGCTGCCGCTGGTCACGTGGCTGGTGACGGCGCTGATGGGCCGGGCCTGGCCGGTGGACCGGGCGATACTGATCCTGGTGATGCTGCTGTGCAGCGTGGGGCTGATCTCTCTGTCGGACATCGCCAAGGCCGACGTTACCCCCCGCACCCAGGCCATCTACGCCCTGGGGGGCATCGCTGCCATGTTCGCCGGGGCGGCGTTCATCCGCCGCTGGAAGAACTGGAAGAAGCACACCCCCTGGCTGATGGCGCTGTGCCTGATCGTGCTTGCCTCGCCATACATGCCGGTCATCGGCGTGTACAAGTACGGCGCGCGCAACTGGATCGGGCTGGGCGGGTTCACGCTGCAGCCCAGCGAATTCATGAAGCCGGTGCTGATCCTGTGCCTGGCCAGCGGCTTTTCCCAGCGGCCCCGGTTCGCCAGGTGCATCCCCACCATCGCCTTCGCGGCGGCCTGCTGCGGCATACTGCTGGCGGAGAAGGACCTGGGCGCGGTGCTGCTGTACTTTTTGACCACCGTGGCCATGTACTACGTGGCCACCTCCAACGCCTTCATCAGCCTGGCCGGGCTGGGCATGGGCGCGGCGGCGGCGGTGCTGGCCTACCGGGCGCTGCCCTACGTGCAGGGCCGCGTGGCCATCTGGAAAAACCCCTGGAGCGACCCGGAAAACCTGGGCTACCAGCTGGTGCACGCGCTGATCGCCATCGGCAGCGGCGGGCTGTTCGGCATGGGCCTGGGGCTGGGCATGCCCCGGAACATCCCCCTGTACCACTCCGACTTCATCTTCGCCGCCATCACCGAGGAATTCGGGCTGATCTTCGCCGTGGGCCTGCTGGCGGTGTACGTGCTGATCATCATGCGCGGCCTGATCGTGGCCTTCAACGCCCGCACGTCCTTCCACTCGCTGGCCGCCTTCGGGCTGGTGATCATGCTGGGGCTGCAGACCATGCTGATCGCCGGCGGCAACACCAAGCTGCTGCCCCTGTCCGGCGTCACGCTGCCCCTGGTGTGCTACGGCGGCTCGTCGCTGGTTTCCACCTTCTTCTCCATGGGCCTGCTGCTGGGCCTTTCGTCGATGAACGCGGAGGACGAGGCCAGGGACATCGAAGTATTAGAGTTAAGCGTTGAGAATTAAGTATGCCTTTCCATAATAAGAAATCCGTCAGGATTTCCACCGCATCTGAACTCTGAACTCTAAACTCTAAACTCTAAACTCTTGTAGAAAGGCAGGTGTTTCGCATGAAGGAGCTTCGACGCAACATGCGCCTCATCGGCGCTTTCGTGGTGGTCATGTTCGTGGGCCTTGCGGTCTGGTTTGCCATGACGGTGTTCACCCAGGGCAGCATCTGGGCTTCGGACGTGCGCAACAGCCGGCTTCGGGCCACAAACAGCCTTCGGGGCGACATCACCGACCGGGACGGCAACCTGCTGGCCACCACCGCCGAGGACGGCTCCCGCCAGTACATGAAGAACGCCGCCGCCCGCCGGGCCCTGTCCCAGGTCGTGGGCGACACCGCGGGCATGAGCGGCACCGGCATCGAGACCTTCTACTCCGCCACGCTGCTGGACATCTCCACCTCGCTGGTGGACCGGCTGAGCGAGCTGTTCGCCAGCAGGCGCCACGTGGGCAGCAGCATACAGATCACCGTGGACGGCCCCCTCCAGGCCTATATCGCCGGCCAGTTCCCAGAGGGCTACCGGGGCGCGGTGTGCGTGACGAACTACAAAACCGGCGAGATCCTGGCCATGGTTTCCATGCCGACCTACGACCCCTACGACCTGAACGGCCACCCCGACGCCACCGTGGAGGACACCGCCTACCTGAACCGCTGCCTGCAGGGGCTGTACACCCCCGGCTCGGTGTTCAAGATCGTCACGCTGGCCTCGGCCCTGGGCAACGACGCCGGCGTCACCGGCCAGGGCTTCACCTGCGCCGGGGAATGGCGCTACGAGGGCGGGCGCATCGTCTGCGCCGGGAACATCGCCCACGGCTCGCTGAACCTGAAGGACGCCTTCAAGCGCAGCTGCAACGTCACCTTCGGAAAGCTGGCCTACCAGTTGGGGCTGGAGCGCCTGCGGGCCACCGCCGAGGCCTTCGGCTTCAACGAGAACTTCAAGTTCGGCGACTTCGTGATCTACAACTCCGCCTTCCCCGAGGCCGTGAACAGCATGAACGGCCTGGTGTGGGCGGGCATCGGCCAGGGTGAGGTGCTGGTCACCCCGCTGCACATGGCCATGATCGCCGGCACCGTGGCCAACGGCGGCGCGATGATGAAGCCCCTGCTGATCCAGCGTGTCGTCAACACCCAGGGCGCGACCGCCGCCGCCGCGAAGAGCGAGGTCTACCGCCAGGTGCTGGACGGGCAGACCGCCGGGGTCATCGCCGATTTCATGCGCCAGACCGTGCAGAGCGGCACCGCCACCCGCGCCGCCATCAAGGGCTTGCGGGTCTGCGGCAAGACCGGCTCCGCCGAGGTCAGCGACAACAAGGAGGTCGAGACCAACGCCTGGTTCACCGGCTTCATCCAGGACGACGACCACCCCTACGCCATCGCCGTGGTCATCGAAGGCGGCGGCGCCGGCGCCCGCATGCCCAGCGAGCTCGCCGCCCGGGCGCTGAAGAAGGCGGTGGAGATGGTGGGGTAAATTCTGATTTGCCGCTCCGCGACAAATCAAAATTTATCCCCAAACCCCCGCAGCAGAAGCATCACATTGCGCTCCAGCGTCTGGCGGCTTATCTCTCCCCTGCGTGCCGCGCGCAGGATACGCAGGGCCCAACGGGGGCCGCCGGGGGTGATCCAGCTGTTGCCAGCGTTGACCATGTTCACGGCGTCCACGGTGCGATAGCTGCCCCAGTCGGACATCACAAAGCCCGTAAAGCCCCACTCACGCCGCAGCAGGTCCTCCAGCAGCCTCCGGTTTTCACCGGGATAGATGCCGTTCAGGGCGTTGTAGGACGTCATCACCGACCGGGGCTTCTGCACGCGAAAGGCGATCTCGAAGGCCCGGAAATACAGCTCCCGCAGCGCCTGCCGGGACACCACGCTGTGGCTGCCCAGGCGTCCCAGCTCGGCGTTGTTGCAGAACATGTGCTTGTAGCAGCTGCCCATGCCGACCGCTTCCAGCCCCCGGGCATGGCAGCCCGCCATGACACCGGTCAGGAACGGGTCCTCGGAGAAGTACTCCGGGTGGCGGCCGCACAGGGGACTGCGGTGCAGGTTCATGCCCGGGGCCAGCACCAGGTCCACGCCGTGGGCGGGACACTCCTCAGCGATCACCCGCCCCACCGATTCCGCGATGGCGCGGTTGAAGCTGGCCGCGATCACGCTGCTGGCCGGGAAGCCCACGTTGCGCCGCTTCAGGTTCAGGCCTGCGTTGGCGTCGGAGGCGCAGAACGACGGCAGTCGGTATTGTTCCAACCGGGGCGTGTAGCCCGCCATGCCGTCCTGCCAGGGCAGCAGGCGCGACCCGGCGCACACGTTCAGCCGGCAGAGGGTCGCAAGGGACATCTGGCCGACAAAGTCCGCCAGCTTCGACGGGTCCTGCCGCACCTCGGGCCACAGTATCCGCCTGCCCCGCTTCCGCTTTCCGGGCGGTTCGTTCCCGGCCTTCTCCCTCGGCGCGGGCACGGCGATCTGCTTCCCCAGGGGCACAATGCCGGACCGCGTGCCGTCCACCGCGGGGTCGGCCCGGGTCAGCCGCCTGAAATCCTCCGTCGGCGGGGCGACGGCGGACACCCCGCGCAGGGTCCGCGCCTCGAGCTCCAGCGAACCCGCCGGGATCAGGCGGCCCAGGCTCTCCCCGACGAGCAGCCCATACGCCCCCGCCTCCATCACCCAGGCGCTCCGCCGCTCGTCGAAGGAAGCCGCGTCCGCCAGGTCCATCCGGATCTCCAGCGTCTGGACGCCGCCCGGCGGCAGCAGCGCCGTCTTTTCAAAGCCGACCAGCGCGTGGTCGGGCTTTTCCAGATTCCCCCTGGGCGGCGCGACGTACAGCTGCGCCACAGCCTTGCCCGCCCGAATGCCCGCATTCCGGACTTCGACCCGCACGATCACCTCGTCCCCGTGCCGCGTCAGGCCGGCGGGCGTCAGCTCGAAGCGCGTGTAGCTCAGCCCGTGCCCAAAGGGAAAGGCCACGGGCACTCCAAAGCTGTCAAAATACCGGTAGCCCATGTAGATGTCCTCTTCATAGAACACCTTTACGCCCACGGCGTCCTCGTGGATGTAAGGCGCGCCTTCGTCGCGCTGGGGGTAATTGCGGCTGACGGGGTTGTCCGAAAACCGCCAGGGCCAGGTGTCCGGCAGGTGGCCGGAGGGGTTGACACGCCCGTCCAGCAGCTCCACCAGCGCGTGGGCCGACAGCATGCCGCCATAGCCGGTGAACAGCACCGCGTCCACGTCGATCTCTTTAAGCCACGCCATGTCGACGGGCCCTCCGGTGTTCAGCACCACGATCACCCTGGCGAAGGTCACCCGCGCCCGGCGCAACAGGGCCAGCTCGGCGGCGGTGAGCCGGAACTCCCCTTCCACGTCCCGCAGGTCCATCATCTCGCCCCACTGCCGCCCAATGAATACCAGCGCGGGGCCGCCGTTTGCCCCGGCCTCGCTCAAGAGGGCGTCGTCTGGCAGCTCGTTCTGCCGGGCGCGCCGGTAGAAGTCCGACAGGGCGGCGTTCACCCGGAAGCGGCTGTGCTCGGCCACCGCCTGGTGGAAGCCGGGCCGCTGGTGGGGATTGATGCGCGAGGCCCCCGCCATGGAGCTGCGCCACCAGTGCTGGGCCGAGCCCAGACAGTTGATGACGCTGTCCTCGGGCAGCGGCAGCGCGTCATTCCGATTGCGCAGCAGCACCATGCCCTCCCGGGCCGCCTCGAGGGCGGCCGCGTCGCCTTCCGCGAAGGCCGGGTCCGCAAGGCGCCGGGGTTTGACGGTCACGTTGAAGGCGCAGCGGGGAAAGGGCAGGCCGCCGGGGGTGCGAAACCCCTCCAGGACGACGCGGCAGCGCTGGCCATAATCCGGCGCGACCTCCGAAACGGGCAGGAACAGCAGCGTGACGCCGAACAGGTCCACGCTCTCCCATCGGCTGAGGGCGACGCCATCCACCGTCGCCACGCCGCGTCCCGGCCGCACCCGCGCCAGCGCCGCGACCGTCACAAACCCCTCCATCCGGGTATAGATCGAAAAGCGACCCACGTCCTCGTCCAGGTCCAGTGTTCGCTGCAAAGGAACCATGATCGGAAGCATTGCCGCACCTCCTTCGAGATATTCTGATTTGTCGCTGAGGCGACAAATCAGAATTCAGTATTTAGTATTTAGCATTTAGTGGTTAGTGGAGGAGGAAATCCTTGCGGATTTCTTTTGATTCAAAGAATCGAAAAACGTTGAAACCTCTGCGGTTCCCTTTAATCAAACAAATCCGTCAGGATTTGTACCGCCACTAAATACTAACCACTAAATACTAAATACTCAACTTCTGATTTATCGAGCATCAGCTCGATAAATCAGAAGTTGCCATCCTCTTCCTCCCCAATTTTACCCGATTTTGTCTCACAAGCGCCATATTTTTATGCCGATTTCAGTAAATGGCGGCTTGACTTTCATTTAAATGTGTGTTAAAATGTCCATTGTCGATCAAAATACCTCGCCCTGGCGAGTAATATGTAAGACAGTCCAACGGAAAGGAAGTGATTCAATGTCAATGTCTGAAATTGCCGCGATGGCAAAGTCCAGCCCGTTCCTTGACAGGCAGCAGGCCATCGGCGCCACCGGCATCCCCATCGGCGTGGTCCATTCCCTGGCGGGAAAGGGCATCTATACCGTGGGCGCCCTGCTGGATACGGACGCCTTTAAAACGATCACCAGCGGCCGCTACGACATCGACAGCGTAAAGGAGGTCAACGGCATTCCCATCGCCGCCCTGCGCTGGGCGCTGGACGAAGTCGTCCGGCAGAGCGAAGCCACGACCCTTTGCGCGGGCTGACGGGCCGATTTCCCCGCTGCTCACGCGGAGAGGGCCACGGCGGCAGGCACAAAAGCGCCAAGCCCCGGCCCATAAAAACAAAGGCCAAAGCCCCTGAACAGAGTGTGCCTTCCGACATTCCCGATATCAAACGACCGGGAAAGCGGAAGGCACACTCCGTTTTGGGCATCGTAAACCCCACCGTCCCCCTTCGCTCGACGCCTCCCCTTTCAGGGGAGGCTTTTTGACAGCGCACATCGCTTCATCAGATGTGGATCAGCCCGAAGGCGTCGCAGATGGAGCTGACCAGGATCACCGCCAGCATGATCAGCGCAAGATACTTCACCACGATCCGGTACACGCCCCGGCGGCGGAAGGCGGACGAGCGCATGATCTCGTTCTCCATCTCCTCCAGGCCGATCACCCGCAGCACCAGCGCGACGACGGCCACCGCCGCAATGGGCATCATCACGGAATTGGTCAGGAAGTCGAAGAAGCTGAGGATGTCCATGCCCATCGGCGCTATGTGGGACAGGGTGTTGAAGCCCAGGCAGGACAGGCAGCCCAGCGCCGCCAGGATCACGCTCACCAGCGCGGCGGCCTTCGGGCGGCTCCAGCCCAGCTCGTCCTCGAAGGTGGCGCAGGCGGTCTCCGCCAGGGAGACCGAGCTGGTCAGCGCGGCCATCAGCACCAGCAGGAAGAACAGCACGCCGATCCACGTCCCGCCCATGGACTGGAACACCTTGGGCAGCGTCACGAACATCAGCGAGGGGCCTTTGCCCAGGGCCGCCGCGTCGCCGCCGGAGAAGGCGAACACCGCCGGTATCACCATCAGGCCCGCCAGCACGGCGATGGCCGTGTCGAAGATCTCCACCTGCACGGTGGTCTGCTCGATGTCCACGTCCCGGCCGGTATAGGAGCCGAAGGTGATCAGTATGCCCATGGCGATGGACAGGGAGTAGAACATCTGTCCCAGCGCCGAAACCACGGTCATCAGCGAGAAGTTCCGCAGGTCGGGCACCAGGAAGTATTTCACGCCCGCCAGCGCGCCGGGACGGGTGACGGAGAAGCCCACTACCACCAGCGTCAGCACCGCCAGCATCGGCATCATGATCCGGGAGACCTTTTCGATGCCGTTGCGCACGCCGCCGAAGATGACCGCCATGGTCATCGCCGCAAAGGCCAGGAAGCAGACGATCGTGGCCGCCGGGCTGCCGAGGAAGCCCTCGAACGTGCCTTCCAGCGCCATGCCGTCGCCCCCGCCGGACAGGTAGCCCCACAGATAGCGGCACACCCAGCCGCCGATGACGGAGTAATAGGGCACGATCAGCATCGGTATCACGGCGTTGATCCAGCCGCCTGCCCGCACCCAGCCCTTTTTGCTGAAGCTGGCGAAGGCGCTGACGGGGCTCTTGCCCGTCATGCGGCCGATGGCCGTCTCCGTCATGATCATCGTGTAGCCGAAGGTGAGCGCCAGCAGTATGTATACCAGCAGGAAGGCCCCGCCGCCGTACTTCGCCGCCAGATATGGAAAGCGCCAGATGTTGCCGAGGCCCACCGCCGAGCCCGCCGTCGCCAGCACATAGCCCAGCTTTCCGGAAAAGCTGCCCCGTCCGTTGTCCTGTTTCAAAGTCGTGTTCCTCCTGTAATCGTGAATGACAGGGGGCTTCCTCATTCCACATTACCGGAATAAGGGCCCACCCGCTGTTCCGTTTGCCCTATCTCATCACCACAAACGATTGCGGGCCCATGACCAGCCGCCTGCCGTTTGCGTCGGCCTTGCCCAGCATGTACAGCGCATGGCTGACCTCGTCCTCCAGGTCGGCGTACAGCTTCTCGCCGGAGGGGTTCAGCGCCAGGGTCAGGTTGCCGCGGCGGTACACCAGGGGCCGGCCCTTTTCGGCACAGAGCACCTGGAGCGGCCCGTCGGCCTGCAGGTCGGCCTCGGCGTGGCGCAGCTTCAGAAGCGCACGCACGGTGTTCAGCAGCGAATCCGGGTCGCCCTCCTGGTTTTCCACGGTGGGCGCGTCCGCCGCCGGGTCCACCGGCAGGTAAAGCGCGCCGGCGTCTGCCTCGGAGAAGCCCAGGTTCGCCCCGCCGTTCCACTGCATCGGGGTGCGCGCGCCGGTGCGGAAATAGCCGCCCTCCTTGGTGGGCAGGTCCAGGTAACGCATGCCGATCTCGTCGCCATAGTACAGGAAGGGAACGCCGGGCATCGTGAACAGGAAGGCGTAGGCCAGCTTCAGCTCGGTCGCATCCAGCCGGTAGCTGGGGCGGATGGTGTCGTGGTTGCCGGTGGGCATGGAGATGTAGCCCACGTCCTTCGTGGCCTCATACCAGCGCAGGTACACCTTGAAGAAGCGGTTGATGTCCCGCTCCGGGGCCTCCCTGCGGAAGTAGGTGTTGTCCACGGGCTGGTCGTAATCCCGCAGCAGGGTGGAATAGTTGCTGAAGGGGTCGTTGAGTATGAAGTCGGCGTCGAAGCCCGCGGGCAGCGACAGGTCCGGCCGGCACCATTCGGCGATCAGCGCCGCCTCGGGATACTCCGCGTCCAGCATCGCCCGCACGTCCCTCCAGACGGCGCAGGTACCGGATTTGCGCTCGTCGTCGTACTTGACCAGCGAACCGGCCATGTCCGCGCGGAAGCCGTCGCAGCCGTGGTCCAGCCAGAAGCGCATGACGTCCTTGATCGCCTCACGGGTGGCGATGGCGTCCGGGTGGTCCATCGGCAGCTGCCAGGGCTCCCTGGGCTTCAAAAAGCCGTAGTTCAGCGCCGGCTGGCACTTGAAGAAGTTGATGATGTAGGTGCCCGAGCGCTCGGCCTCGCCGGCGATGTAGGGCAGGTCGCGGCAGCCGGAGATCCAGCTGTCCGTCCAGATATATCGATTGGTGTATTCGTTGGGCTGGTCGGCGCTCTGGCTGGCCCGGAACCAGGCATGCTTCTCGCTGGTGTGGCCGGGCACCAGGTCCAACAGCACGCGGATGCCCTTTTCGTGGGCCGCGTCAAACAGCCGGTACAGGTCCTCGTTCGTGCCGTAGCGGGGCGCGACCTTCCTGTAGTCCCGCACGTCGTAGCCCGCGTCCCGGAACGGGGAATCGAAGCAGGGGTTGATCCACAGGGCGTTGCAGCCCAGGGATTTGATGTAGTCCAGCTTTGCGATGATGCCGTTGATGTCGCCGATGCCGTCCCCGTTGGTATCGCAGAACGATTGGGGGTAGATCTCGTAGAAAACCGCGTCCTTCAGCCACTTTTGCGCCATGGTATCGCACCCGCCTTTGCATAATTTCGCCCGCCGGGGCGGCTCTGTATTCCACTTTACCACGCCCGGCGGGCCGCTGTCAATAGCCAGCCCGGATGCAGCTCGATGGTCACGTTCCGCGGGAGGCCCCGCCGCCAGGCTGTATAAAAGACAAATTCCCGTGACAATGCTCACAGGAATTCGCCTTGGCCGGTGATCCGCGCGCCGCGCAGATGGCATGCGCCGGAACGCACCGGTGTATCTTTTGGGCGCAACGTGCTCTCCATCCCTGTTGCAGTTATGTACCCGCCCTCACTCCAGGCGCTCCCGCCCCAGGCGGAAGGCCACGGAGCGCTTCAGGTACTCCAGGTACTCCATGTCCCGGCACATGGCCTTGCCGGGGGTATCGGACAGCTTCGCCACCGCGCGGCCGTTCACCGTTTGCAGCTTGATGACGATGTTCAGCGCCTTTTCGCAGGTGTCGTTGGAGCAGAAGGTGCCGATGCCGAAGGACACCTTCACCCGGTCCCGGAAGTAGTCGTACAGCGCCTGGGCCCGGTCGAAGTTCAGGCTGTCGCTGAACAGCAGCATTTTCGTGCGGGGATCGACGCCGTAGTGCTTGTAGTGGTCGATCAGCTTCTCGCCCCAGGCGTAGGGATCGCCGCTGTCGTGGCGCACGCCGTTGAAGTTGTTGACCATGGCCCGGTTGAAGTCCAGCAGGAACAGGTCGGTGGTCACGGTGTCCGTCAGTGCGGTGCCGTTGTCGCCCCGGTACTCGTCGTACCAGTCCTCGAGGGCGTAGTGGTTGGTGTAGGCCAGGGGGATGGAATCGATGCCCTGGTACATCTGCACGAA
>JAZSAA010000531.1:0-4282 GCA_045601625.1 Clostridia bacterium
GAATAATGAATAATACAAAGCGAAAACCCGCCGACCTGCGTCGACGGGATTTTCGCCTTGGCGCACCCAAAGGGATTCGAACCCCTGACCTACCGCTTAGGAGGCGGTCGCTCTATCCTGCTGAGCTATGGGTGCATATGCGCTTTTTTCGGTGCCTGTCTATTATGGCACGAACCGGGGCGATTGTCAAGGGCGGAAATGTTTCGTTTTTCTTCCTTGCTTTTCAACAGGGGATATGCTATGATGGTCTCCAAATCAAAGGAAAGGTCCCACGGTTCCGCCTCATGAAGCATCCCAAATTCTGGTCCCGGTTTTTTCTGGTGGCGTCCATACTCACCGCGCTGGTGATCTTCTGGTTCTCGGCGCAGAAGGGCGTCGATTCCCAGGCGCTCAGCGACCCGCTGACGCTGCGCCTGGCCCGGATTTTGCGCCCCGATTACAGGAAGCTGTCCCGCAGCGCCCGGCACTCCTATCTGCAGCTGCTGAGCACCGTCATCCGCAAGAACGGGCACTTCTGCGAATTCATGCTGCTGGGCTTCAACCTGATGGGCGCGGTGCGCTTTGCGCGGCCGGGGCTTACGGAGGGCGATTGCCGGCTGCGGGCCATGGGCATCGCCGTGCTGTACGCGGCGTCGGACGAGCTGCACCAGCTGTTCGTCAGCGAGCGCGCCGCCCGGATCTCGGACATACTGATCGACACCGCCGGCAGCCTGACCGGGACGTTTGTCATGACCCTGTGCCTGATCCTCCTTGCAAAGCTGAATCAGCGGCGCGAAACGCGCCGCTGATTCCGTCATTTCGGGGTATGCTCCCGTATGTAATCCCGGACGAAGTCGAAATCCTCCTTCTGCACATACACCCGGCACTTGTAATTGCCCTTCAGGGTCAGGTCGATCAGGTCCTCGTTGGGGTGGAGGTCCATCCGGCGCACGTCCCTGAACAGGGTCACGCCGAAGCCCCCCTGCTGCATCGCGCCGTCGACCAGCATCAGCCGGTCCGCCACCTCCCCGGCCGTCTGGGCCCCCTCGTAGTGGATCTGGCGCAGGCCGTCCCCGTTCATGGCGAAGCCGATCACCTCCACGCCGCCCCTGTACTTGGCCGACGCGAGATGGGCCGCCCGTATGATCCCCACCGTCAGCAGGCCGCCGCCCAGGCAGATCGCCGTGACGATGCCGAGGCCCATCAGGGCGCCGTCGCCGCCCACGCCCGCCACCAGCATCGCCCCGACCATCGCCACCCAGGACAGGCCGAACACCAGCATCATTATCTTCAGCACATAGTTCGTCTCAAAGCGGCTTTTGTACAGGTCCCTTACGTAGATCCAGCGGTACAGCCCGTCGGAGTACAGCCACACCGACTCCGGGCGAAACCCGGTCTCCATGCCCTCGCGCTCCATGCTCAGCCCCCCTGTTCGATCACTTCGTAATTCCGCCCGTGCCAGGAAAGCAGGCCGGGGGTCTCGAAGGACACGCTCCAGACGCTGCCGTCGGCCATGGTGAAGCCGTAGTAGATGCCGGCGTCGTCGTAGCTGATGTCCACCTCCCCGCCGATGCGCAGCCCGGCCAGCCGCTCGATGGTCGCGCGGATCCCGGCGGGGTCGGTGACGGTCTCGTCCACCTCCTGGTCGACGTGATAATACATCTCCACCGGCAGGTTGTCGTCCAGGTCGGCGAAGTGGGCGGCGAATTCCGGGTCGTTGGCGAAGTCCGGCAGCAGGTTCCCGGGCAGCGGGTCGGTCCAGGGCCTGACCTCCGTGGCGTCCTTCACGCCCATCGGCTCCAGCGCGATGCCCGCGGCCGTCTCCGCGCCGTCGAAGTAGTGCTTCTGCACGAATTCCCGGGTCTCGCCGGGCTGCACCGGGTCATCCATGAACATCTCCAGCGACCGCGGCGGCTCGCAGAGCACATTGCCGTCCCCGTCCAGGTACTTCACCCGGTACTCCAGCCAGGTCAGGGCCACGTCGCCGTGGTTGTACAGGGCGTATTCCACCGCCACAGCCCCGGACTTTTCGCTGTAGACGCGCCGGGCGGACAGCGTCGCCACCACATTGCCGGAGCCGTCGGCCAGCTCGACGGACACATCAAGGGGCAGGCTCTGGGCGTCCGGCGCCTCCGCAAGGGCGGAGCGCCCGACCCCCATGCCGAAGACGGCAAGCGCCAGCATGACCAGCGCGGCCGCGCCGCGCAGCAATCCCTTCATACACAATGCCTCCTCTTAACAAATCGTTCCTTTGACGAAAAGAGAACGGTAATGGTTCCTGTTCCCCGGCAAAGCCGCGATTGGACATCGATCCATCTGTGCACAAACTGTAAACATTTCTATTGCCCTATTGATGTTTGCTTATGCTTCTCCTATAATCTAAACATACTAAAAAGGAGGGTTTTGTCCATGAAGAAGCGTATCGTTGCAATGCTGCTGGCCGCACTGATGCTGGCGCTCTGCGCCATACCCGCGATGGCCGCCGCGCCGAAGGTGAAGAAGACCGAATACGAGGGCAACGGCGTGGTGGAGGTGGATTTCACCACCAGGAACGCGCGTTACAAGAGCGCCAAGGTCGTGGTGAAGGATTCCGCCGGCAAGAAGCTGACCGCGAGGATTCTCGAAAAAGACAGCGACGATATCTCCTTCAGGGTCTCGGGCCTGAAGGCGGGCAAGAAGTACACCTACACTATTTCCGGCGTGCGCGCCGGCAAGACCGGCAGCTACGGCAAGGTGAAGGGCAGCTTCAAGACCCCCTCCAACAAGCTGGCGATCCAGAAGGTCAAGTACGATTCCCGCGACAGGGACCTGGAGGTCGAGTTCGCCACAAAGGTACAGTACAAGAGCCTGAAGGTCATCGTCAAGGACGCCAACGACAACGCCTTGACTGTATCCGGGCTCGAAAAGGGCTCAGACGACCTGGAGATGACCGTGAAGGGCATGACCAGGGGCAAGACCTACACCATCACCGTATCCGGCGTGCGGGTGAAGGGCACGGGCAGCTACACCAGCGTGTCCAAGACGTTTACGGCCTGATTCTGTAAATCCTTCGAAAATTCCCGCCAAACGACTTGACAACCGCCCCCCCGATGGCTTAAACTTTACTAAGCTAAATTGCAAATGCGATGAAGGCATTATGCCCCTTGCGGACCACTCCAGAGAGCCGGCGGTCGCTGTGAGCCGGTGTGCGCGCAGGCGGGCAGTCTCGTGCCAGAGCAGAACCCCTGAAATCCACAGTAGGGGGTTCCGGAAGCCCCGTTACCATGGCTAAGCGCTTGTTGGAGCGCTGATGAGCGGCCGCGCACGCGGCAACCCGGGTGGTACCGCGGTTTGATTGAGTTCGAATCGTCCCGAAGGAACAAACCTCGCGTTTGAACCTTCGGGGCGTTTTTTCGCGGCCCCGGCCCCCTGATTTCCAACGCACACAAACGCCAATCCAAATAAGGAGTGACACGATGAAAACCATCAAACTGATTGACATGACGCTGGCCCTGCTGCCCACCCTGCGGGAAGGGGCGCTGACCTTCAAGGAAAAGCTGGAGATCGCCCGGGGCCTGGACCGGCTGAAGGTGGACGGCATCGAGCTGGCTCCCGTCGACGGCGGCAAGGCCGACCAGCTGGCCGGCAAGACCATCGCCGCCATGGTGGCCTCCCCGCTGATCGCCGGGGTAAACGTGGCCGGCGGCGACGTGGCGGCCACCTGGGAGAGCGTGCGAGGCGCGAAGCAGCCCCGGCTGAACCTGCTGGCCCCGCTTTCCCCCGCGCTGATGGAGTACACCTGTCACAAGAAGGCCCCGGCCATGCTGGAGGCCGTGCGCGCCCAGGTCGGCAAGGCCCGGTCGCTGTGCGAATACGTGGAATTCACCGCGGTGGACGCCACCCGCGCCGAAAAGGACTTCCTGTGTCAGGCCACCGCCGCGGCGCTGGAGTGTGGAGCAATCCGCGTTACGCTGTGCGACACCGCTGGCGTGCTGCTGCCGGATGAATTCGCCGCCTTTGTCGCAGGCGTACAGGCCGGCGTGCCCGCCCTCGCCGGGGCCGAGCTGCTGGTGCAGGTCTCCGACGGCATGAGCATGGGCGCGGCCTGCGCGGCGGCGGCCATCGCCCGGGGCGCGGCGGGCGCGAAGTGCGCCGCGGTCAGCGCCGGCATCCCCACCCTCCAGCAGCTGGCGCGGCTGGTGGAGGTCAAGGGCGCGGCCATGGACATCGCCTGCGGCCTGCGCACCACCGAGCTGAACCGGGTGGTGGGCCAGCTGGGGCGGATGCTCCAGCCCAAGGACGAGGGCCAGTCCCCGCTGGGCAA
>JAZSAA010000532.1:0-14989 GCA_045601625.1 Clostridia bacterium
CCACCCACAGCGGTTCTTGCTGCACAATGGTGAGATCAACACCATCCGCGGCAACCACGACCGCATGAAGGCCAGGGAGGCGACCATGCGCTCGGCGGTCATGGGGGATTCCATGAAGCGGGTGCTGCCCGTGGTGGACCCGGAGGGCAGCGATTCCCAGATGCTGGACAACACGCTGGAATTCCTGGCCATGAACGGCTTTCCGCTGCCGCTGGCGGGGATGGTGCTGCTGCCGGAGCCCTGGCAGGGTGAAAAAGAGGTCAAACCCTGGCACGGCCTGTACCGCTACTATGCCACGATGATGGAGCCCTGGGACGGCCCGGCGGCGATACTCTATTCCGACGGCGACAGCGTGAGCGCGTCGCTGGATCGCAATGGCCTGCGTCCGCTGAGGTGCGCCCTGACGGACGACAGGCGGTTGATCCTGTCCAGCGAGGCCGGCGTGCTGTTCGAGGAAAGCGCCCACATCCGCCGCCGCTGGAAGCTGAAGGGCGGGGACGTGCTGATGGCCGACCTGCGCACCGGCGCGCTGCTGGAATCGGACGCGCTGAAGGCACAGTTCGCCGGGGCGCATCCCTATGGGGAATGGGTCAGACAGATCGTCAGGCTGGAGGATCTGCCCGAGGCCCGGATCGAGACGCGAATTGATGATGTGGAAGCCCTATGCAAGGCCTTCGGCTATGCCTGGGAGGACGTCCAGGACGTCATACTGCCGATGGCCGAAACGGGACAGGAGCCCATCGTATCCATGGGCGCGGACGAGCCCATCGCCGCCCTGTCGAAGGCCCACCCGCCGCTGTTCGATTACTTCAAACAGCGCTTCGCTCAGGTGACCAATCCGCCCATCGACGCGCTGCGGGAGGCCTCCAAGACGGACTGCGCCATCTACATCGGCGACGACGGAAACCTGCTGTCCCACGACCCGGACAACTGCACCGTGCTGGAGCTGCCCTCGCCGGTGCTGACGGAGGCGGAATTGCAGCGCATCCGCGCGATCGACCACCCCGCCTTCAGGGTGCGGGAAATCTCCCTGCTCTATCCGGTAAAAACGCGGCTTCGCCAGGCCATGCAGGACTTCTTTGCCGCCTGCGACGCGCAGCTAGTCCTTCAGGGCGACGCGGAGCATGTAGCGGCGCCTATCAGGCGCCACATGGCGGCAGATTGCCGCCGCTACAAGGGCGGCGCGGCCTGCGGGGAAGGGGCGAACATACTGATCCTGTCCGACAGGGGCGTGGACGCGGAACACCTGGCCATCCCCTCGCTGCTGGCGGTCTCCGCGCTGGAGCAGCATCTGATCCACATCAAGAAGCGGACGAAGGTCTCCGTCATCCTGGAGAGCGGCGAGCCCCGGGACACCCACCAGCTGGCCATGTTGATCGCCTACGGCGCGCGGGCGGTGAACCCTTACCTGGCCCACGCCCTCATACGGGAGAACCTGTCCGAGGCCGCTGTGGAAAGCTATGACAAAGCCCTGACGGCGGGGGTGTTGAAGATCGCCTCCAAGATGGGTGTGTCCACGCTGCAGGCCTACCAGAGCGCCCAGCTGTTCGAGGCCGTGGGCCTGGACGGACAGTTTGTCGACCAGTTCTTCACCAACACCCCGGTCGCGCTGGGCGGAAAGGGGCTTCACGATGTGGAGGCGGACAGCCGTTACTATCACGATCAGGCGTTCATGCAAAGCGAAGCTGGTCCTTTAGGGCGAAGCGAAGCTGGTCCTTCAGGAAATCCTGTTCTAACCGGTCTGACAAGCGTCGGCCGGCACAAGCTGCGCACGGGCCCGGAGGCCGAGGAACACCTGTACAGCCCGAGGGTCATCCACACCCTCCAGCAGGCGGTGTGGACGGACGACCGGGCGAAGTTCGACGAATACGCCGCCCTGGTGGAGAACGACGGCCCGCGCACCATCCGCGCCATGCTGGACTTCAGGTATGAGGTGTGCACGCCCGTGCCGCTGGAGGAAGTCGAGCCTGCCGAGCAGATCGTCAAGCGCTTCAGGACCGGCGCGATGTCCTACGGCTCCATCTCCCGGGAGGCCCACGAGTGCATGGCCGTTGCCATGAACCGCCTGGGTGGCCGAAGCAACAGCGGCGAGGGCGGCGAGCTGCCCGAGCGCTTCGGCACGGATCTCAACTCGGCCATCAAGCAGGTGGCCTCCGGGCGCTTCGGCGTGACCCGGAACTACCTGCTCAGCGCGAAGGAAATCCAGATCAAGATGGCCCAGGGGGCGAAGCCCGGCGAGGGCGGCCACCTGCCCGGCGCGAAGGTGACGGAAAGCGTCGCCAGAACACGCTGCTCGACGCCCGGCATATCCCTGATCTCTCCCCCGCCCCACCACGACATCTACTCCATCGAGGATTTGGCGGAACTCATCTATGACCTGCAATGCGCCAACGAGGACGCGAAGGTCACCGTGAAGCTGGTCTCGTCCACCGGCGTGGGCACCATCGCCAGCGGCGTCGCCAAGGCCGGAGCCGGCGGCATCCTCATTTCCGGCGGCGAGGGCGGCACCGGCGCGGCCCCCATGTCCAGCGTCCATCACGCGGGCCTGCCCTGGGAAATCGGGCTGGCCGAGACGCACCAGGTGCTGTGCCGGAACCGCCTCAGGCAGACCGTGACGCTGGAGACCGACGGCAAGCTGATGTCCGGCCACGACGTAGCCGTGGCGCTGCTGCTGGGCACGGAGGAATTCGGCTTTGCCACTGCGCCGCTGATCGCCATGGGCTGCCGCATGATGCGGGTATGCCACCTGGGCACCTGTCCCTTCGGCGTGGCGACCCAGGACCCCGAGCTGCGCAAGCGGTTTGTCGGCAAGCCGGAATATGTGGAGCGTTTCATGCGCTTCGTGGCCCAACAGCTCCGGGAAATCATGGCGCGGTTGGGCGCGCGGACGGTTAACGAGCTGGTGGGGCGAAGCGATCTTTTAAAGATGAAGGACGGAGCTGAAATGGATCTGTCCGCCCTGATCGGCTTCGCCCGAAACACCCACGTCCAGAGGGAATCCCGTCACGATTTCAGGCTCCACGAACGCATGGACGCGCGTCTGGCGCAGGATCACGTGCGTCTGACCACCACCGACCGGGCCTTCGGCACGCTGTTGAAGGGCGAGCGTCACATACAGGCCCAGGGCTGCGGCGGGCAGAGCTTCGGCGCGTTCCTGCCGAAGGGCCAGAGCGTCACGCTGTACGGCGTGGCCAACGACTACCTGGGCAAGGGCCTCTCCGGCGGCACGCTTTCCATCTGCCCGCCCGCGGATGCGGTTTGGAATCCGGGCGATACGCTGATCGGAAACGTGGCGCTCTACGGCGCGACTTCCGGCTATGCCTTCATCGCGGGCATGGCGGGTGAGCGCTTCGCCGTGCGCAATTCCGGCGCGTGGGCTGTGGTGGAGGGCGTGGGCGACCACGGCTGCGAGTACATGACCGGCGGCCGCGTGGCAGTACTGGGGCCGGTGGGCGACAACTTCGGCGCAGGAATGTCCGGCGGCATCGCCTGGGTGCTGGACGAGGACGGCACGCTTGAAGGTCACATCAACAGCGGCCTGGTGCGGGTGCACGAGGTCACTCACGGGCAGGCCGCAGAGCTGCGAAAGCTGGTGGAGAAGCACATGGAAAAGACAGGCTCTGTCAGGGCGAAAGCCATTCTTGAGGACTTCGAGGCATGGCTGCCAAGGTTCAAGGCCGTCATATCAGACGAATATCTGAATTATCTGAAGGAGGCGAAGCGGCATGGGTAAGCCGACAGGATTCATGGAATTCACCCGCGCGGAGAATCCATATCGCGATGAGGCGATGCGCCTTTGCGACTTCGAGGATCTGCACATCCCCCAGCCCACCGATGCGCGGCAGGCGCAGGCCTCCCGTTGCATGAACTGCGGCGTGCCCTTCTGCCAGTCGGACTTCGGCTGTCCGCTGCACAACCTGATCCCCGAGTGGAATGATCTATTATACCGGGGCCAGGAACGCGAGGCGCTGGAGCGGCTGTTGCAAACCGCGCCTTTCCCGGAGTTCACGGGGCGGGTGTGCCCGGCGCTGTGCGAAAAGGCGTGCAATCTGGAAAGCGACGCAACCACGAACCGGGACAACGAGCTGTACCTGATCGAAACTGGGTTTGAAAGGGGCTGGGTCCAGCCGAGAATCCCCGGTAAACGCACAGGCAGGCGCGTGGCCGTCGTCGGCAGCGGTCCCGCCGGGCTGGCGACGGCCGACCTGCTGAACCGGCTGGGACACGATGTCACGATTATCGAGCGCGCCGACCGCGCCGGGGGGCTCTTGATGTACGGCATTCCCAACATGAAGCTGCCGAAGGGCATTGTCGAGCGCCGAATCCAGCTGATGGAGGCCGAGGGCGTGCGCTTCCTGCTGGGCACCGAGGCAGCGCCTGAAATCATGGGCGAATACGACGCCGTGGCGCTCTGCGGCGGCGCGAAGAAGCCGCGCACGCTGAACGTGGAGGGCATCTTCGCCGTGGACTACCTGACGGCGGCGACCCGGTCGGTGTTGTCCGGGGATGAACCGACCATCAACGCAAAGGGCAGGCACGTGGTGGTCGTGGGCGGCGGCGACACCGGCAACGACTGCGTGGGCACGGCGCTGCGCCAGGGCTGCGCCTCCGTCATTCAGCTGGAGATGATGCCCGCGCCGCCCATCGAGCGCGTTGCCGGCAACCCCTGGCCCGAATGGCCGCGCACGCTGCGCACCGATTACGGGCAGATGGAGGCCATATACAGGCAGGGAGCCGACCCGCGCGTTTACCGGACGACGGTCAAGCGCCTTCTCCCCGGGGCCATTGAAATCGTGAAGCTCAGGGGCTTCGACCCCGTCCCCGGCACGGAGCGGGCCATTCCCTGCGACCTGCTGTTGATCGCGGCGGGCTTCGTGGGCTGCGAGACGGCCACCGCCGAGCGCTTCAACGTCAAGCTCAATCCAAGGGGCTGCATGATGCCTGAAAACGGCGGCCATCACCTGCGGGATAACCTCTTTTCCGCTGGCGACATGCGCACGGGCCAGTCGCTGGTGGTGCGGGCCCTGGCGGACGGCCGGGCGGCGGCTGTGGAAATCGACCGGTATCTGAGGGGGGACGCGCAATGACGAAATACATCTTTGTCACCGGCGGCGTGGTGTCCGGGCTGGGCAAGGGCATCACGGCGGCGTCGCTGGGGCGGCTTTTGAAGGCGCGGGGTTTGAAGGTGGCCGCCCAAAAGCTGGACCCCTACATCAATGTGGACCCCGGCACCATAAGTCCCTACCAGCACGGCGAGGTATACGTCACCGAGGACGGCGCGGAGACCGACCTGGACCTGGGCCACTACGAGCGCTTCATCGACGAGGACCTGAACCAGTTTTCAAACCTGACCACAGGAAAGGTCTATGCGGGCGTCATCCAGCGGGAGCGCCAGGGCGGCTACCTTGGCAGCACGGTGCAAACCATCCCCCACATCACCGACGAGATCAAGGCCTTCATCCATCAGGTCGGCAAAAGGACGGATGCCGACGTGGTCATCACGGAGATCGGCGGCACCATTGGCGACATCGAATCCCAGCCGTTCATCGAGGCCATCCGCCAGGTGGGGCTGGAGGTCGGCCGGGAGAACGCGCTGTACGTCCACGTCACGCTGGTGCCGTACCTGAAGGCCAGCGGCGAACACAAGTCCAAACCCACCCAGCACTCCGTTAAGGAACTCCAGGGCATGGGCATCATCCCCAACATCATCGTGCTGCGCGCGGATGAGCCCATCACCGACGGGAGCATCTTCACCAAGATCGCCCACTTCTGCAACGTCAAGCCCGACTGCGTGATCGAGAACCGCACGCTGCCGAACCTGTATGAAGCCCCGCTGATGCTGGAGGCGGCGAACCTGTCCGGCATCGTCTGTCGGGAGCTGGGTATCGACGCGCCGGAGCCGGACCTGACGGAATGGGAGGCCCTGGTGGAGCGCATTCACCACCAATCCAAATCCGTGAGGATCGGGCTGGTCGGCAAATACGTGCAGCTGCACGACGCCTATCTGTCCGTGGCCGAGGCGCTCAGGCACGCGGGCTACGCGCTGGATGCGAAGGTGGACATTGAGTGGATCGACTCGGAAACACTGACAGCGGAAAATTATGCAGAAGCCCTGTCCGATGTGCAGGGCATTATCGTACCGGGCGGCTTCGGCAGCCGGGGCATCGAGGGCATGATCCTGGCGGCGCGGTATGCCCGCGAGCGCCACGTGCCCTACTTCGGCATCTGCCTGGGCATGCAGATCGCCGTGATCGAATATGCCCGGCACGTAGCGGGCCTTGAAAACGCCAATTCCCATGAGTTCGACGAGAACAGCCCCCATCAGGTCATTCACTACATGCCCGACCAGTCGGATAATGTGGACAAGGGCGGCACGCTGCGGCTGGGGAAGTACCCCTGTGTCTTGAAGCCGGATACCGTCATTGCCAGGTACTACGGCGCCACCGAAATCAGCGAGCGCCACCGCCATCGGTATGAGTTCAACAATGCCTGCCGCGACGCGCTGCAAGCCGCAGGTCTCACCCTCTCCGGGCTGTCCCCGGACGGCAGGCTGGTGGAGACCGTCGAAATCTCCGGCGAGCGCTTTTTCATTGGCGTGCAGTTCCATCCCGAATTCAAGAGCCGTCCCAACAAGCCGCACCCGCTGTTCATGGGGTTTGTCGGGGCAGCCCTGGACGCCGAAACTACGCTTCGGGAGGTGGCCGTGAAAAGCGGCAGATGACGCCTTATGGCGTATGCAGCGGCGGCAAATCCGGCGGGATAACTGCTGCAACCGGAATTGAATAAGCGGGAATCGCCTGGAGGCGTCGCATCCCCGATGCCATGCCGCCTATCAGCGATACCTCCTTTACCCCATACAAAAAGTCCTCTGGAAAACATCTTGTCGTTTTCCAGAGGACAGCTTTTGTATTGTCCGATGGTTTTCGGCGCGCTCGCCTTGCGGCCCGCTGAACCAGCCTATCCTGCGGCCTGCCTGATCTTATGAAACAATGGAAACCCGGAAAACAGTATCAAAGCAGTATCTCCCGGCTGTCACACTCCTCGAAAAGCCCGTGTTTTCAGGCACTTTCGCGGAATGTACTGTACTTGCGAAAGTCACTTTTCCTGTTTGGGGCAAATTCACTTTTCCTGACCTTAACCCCATTTCAGCCATTTTCCCTCCCTCCCCCTTCCCCCGCGCCTCCTTTCTCCTCCCTCCGGGGCCCCGATACCGGAACCCATATTGGCGCTGATTTTGAGCGTCAATCACATCCCCATCTCAGCGCTGCATTGCGCCTTCATTTGCGCCGTCATTCGAGTTCCAGTGATGTATCCCACGTTCATTTCGATGCATTGGCCGGTTAAATATCGATGCTTCATATTGGCTCAATAATGCAGGTGAACACTTGCATTCATGCAATAATGGCACTTAATCAATGGCAATATAGCACTGTTTTGAATGGCCGAATACGGCATCCCCCGGGAGGACATCTTCGTCATCACCAAAATCTACCCCAGCCAGTTCGGCGACCCCGAGGCAGCCGTCGATATGGCGCTTCAAAAGCTGGACATCGAATACATCGACATGATGCTGCTGCACCACCCCGGCGCGGGCGACGTGGAGGCCTACAGGGTCATGGAGCAGTACGTTGAAACCGGTAAAATCCACGCTCTGGGCCTGTCCAACTGGTATGTGGAGGAGCTGACGGAGTTCCTGCCGCAGGTGACGGTCATGCCTGCGCTGGTGCAGAACGAGGTCCACCCCTACTACCAGGAGCAGGACGTGGTGCCGTTCATCCAGGAAAAGGGCATCGTCGTCCAGTGCTGGTATCCGCTGGGCGGCAGGGGCTACACACAGGCGCTGCTGAACGATGAAACCATCGCCGGTATTGCCGCCGCTCACAGCGTTTCATCGGCCCAGGTCATCCTGCGCTGGGATCTGCAACGCGGGATTGTGGTGATCCCCGGCTCCTCCAACCCGGAGCACATCCGGGAGAACCTCGATCTGTTTGACTTCGAACTCAGCGATGAAGAGATGAAACAAATCGCCTCTCTCGATCGCGGAGAGAAGCACGACTGGTACTGAGAAAGAGAACAGGCCTATGGATATTCTGATTCTGAATGTAATTCCGCGTCCTTGGAGCGATACGGCCGGGATGGTTGCCGCTTTAAAGAGGCCACAGAACGCGCGGGATATGATACTCCTCTCATACTATTTTCAACCTATATATAAACAATCCTGTGGCGTCTTTTCCGCTGAGCCGGCGTTGAAGTCCCTCGACTTGCCGCCAGCCGCCGTGTAAACATACTCTGGATCGCCCCACCCGGCAGGCCTTTCAGTTCGCGGCGGCCTGATACTCACGCAAAACCCCGGCGCAGCGATTGCGCCGGGGTTTTCAGACAATTGACAAATCCCCCGGAGGGGTGTTGGCTGGTCCCCAGGCCTCCCTATTTTCCATCAAATTGGTTGGCAAGCGCTTCCATTCGACGGATCGAACCGTCCGCGGTCTGGGCATATACGTCAAAGCTTCATTTCTTTCGCTGGGAATTCTATCGGTGACAGACTGATGGTTCCACCGTGCCTGCGCGTTCTCGGAGCTCGGCCACGCGGGCGGAAGGGCGGCGGCGTTCATGAATGCGACGCCGCGCGGCATCATGCCGGCCCGAAGCCCAGGACCCTGCGCATGCATCGGCGCTCCTTGACACAGCTCATGATGAACCAGCAGATCTGGCTTGTCAGGGACGCAATCCAAATGCCCCAGACGCCGCAGGACAGCGCCGATGTCAGCATGAAGGCCACTACCGGATTGATGAACAGCACGCAGATCGTCGCCATGATCCGGGGCGATTTCACATCGCCCATGCCGCGCATGGCAGCGACATTGATGATGCGGATGATCTGCAGAAGCGTCAGCGCGGCCGCGACATAAGTATAGGAAATACCATGCGCGATGGCTTCAGCATCCCGGAAGAACTGGCTGTAGAATCTGTGCGCGCCAAGGATATAGACGGCGCTGAGCACTATGGATACCACAGCGCCCACGATCTGGCTCAGGCGGACATAATCCTTGACCTCCCGGTATTGCCTGGCGCCCATTTTCTGTCCTGTCAGTGTTAACACCGCGGCCTGAAGGCCGTCGCCAAAGGAAAAAGAGTAACTGAGCAATATCATCGTGACGGAGTAGACCGCCGTCTGATCCGAGGGCAGGCCGGAAATGATGATACTGGAAATCAAAAAGCCGATGCGGGTGAAGAGGTTTTCGACCACGGTGTTGCCCGCCTTCACGCGGACATTTTTCATGATATCGGGATCTCTCCTTGGGGTAAACAGGCCTTTGAGCGTCAAAAAACCCGACTGTGTGGACAGCAACACGATACTGGTGACGCAGGCAGCCGCCATGCCGCATACGGTGCCCAGCGCGTCTCCCAGCACGCCGAGCTTCGGGAAGCCACAGCGGCCTTCAATCAGCAGGTAGTTGGCGAAGATGTCCACCACGCCCATCACGATGCTGGAAATCAAGGTCAGGGGCGTCTTCCCGATGCCTCTCAGGGCTGCGTTCAGCACGATGGACACGGCGTTGAACACCAGAAAGAACATGATAATGCGGAAGAAGCTGACGGACAAGCCGACAGTGTCCGGCTGGCGATTGCATATCGACATGATGGGCCTGGCCAGCAGGCCTGCGAAAATGCCGACGACAAGGGAGAGGATCACCGTGATCCGCAGGATCGTCTGGAAATAGGCGTTGGCCTCCTCCCTGTCATGGCGGCCCAGGGCCTGCGCCACGAAAACGGATACGGTTGTGCCCAAGGCGAAGAAGATCGACAAGATGATGAGCTTTGGCTGGGATGTGAACGAAACCGCGGAGACCGCGCCTTTCCCAAGGCCTGAAATCATCTTCGTGTCGATGGTGCTGATGATCACAGAAATGATGCTCTCAATCACAGCAGGGACTCCGATGACAATAATCTGCTTCAGCTTTGCCAACCTGCCGACCTTTTGGATGGGTTCTTCCATAGGGCTTCACGCCTCTCTGCTTCCGAATTGTTCAGCGGTCCTGCTTGCAGCCGATCCTGTAGTTATCCAGCGTCAATGTATCGCATTCGGAATAGCGGAATCGGTTCATGATCGTCAGCTTCCGCGGCAATCTGCCAGTATCGGCATATTGTGGCTTCACGAGGACCTCCTCCTCAAACAACAGGTCGGGTTCCATCTCGCGCTCCTCCGCCCGGGTGAAGAACTGCTCAATCCAATCGCCGGCGGACTCCCTGTAAATGCGACGGCATTCTCTTTCTTCGTCGAACAGGTGGCATTCCCAGGACATCTCGTCCCGGAGCGCCTTGCAGCCTTCAAAAATCAGCTCCCCATCCTTGATCGTGTAGGATTCAAAAACCAGCCTGTCCTGATAGAAGGCGAGGATATAGCCCTTTTTCGGCGCATTGATTTTAAGAAAGGAATCCATCGCTCTCCACCTCCAGTCCATCGAGATACCACCGGATCAGCTTATCGTCGGAAATAAATGGATCAAAGCGATCTCTTATGTCCCGAAGCAGCTCCAGGGGCGGTGCGTTTTCCGACTTTCCATCGCTTCGCGCATCCCTTTGATCGATCACGGCCAGGGACTTGACCCTTCGTTGCAGGATCATTTCGAGAACGCGGCGGATCAGATTCGTTGAAATGCTCGCGCTCCGAAAAGTCATGGGGTATTCGAGGCCGTATTTTTCGGGCGCCCTTTGCTCCGCCGCCCTGTAGTAGCCGTCCAGAGCGGGATAGGCCATGATCTCTCCGTAGCCATCCCGCGTGCGCTCACCGATAAAAGCGTGAAGCAGCGGAGCGATATCTATCGGCTGGCCATCCACGGTCTCAAGGCGCATCACGGAGCCCTTCGCAAGGCACCGGGACACCATGCCGTCCTGCTGCCACCGGGGATTCCAACTGTAGTCCATGTAAACGCTCATGTATTTTCCCACGATTCGCAGCCTTCCGGGGGCGTTCAGAACGCGCTCAACCTCCTCCAGGAAGCCCTCCGCGCTCGTGTCCTGCATCCCCCTGCTATTGAGGATCAGCGCATGGGACAGGCAGCTTACATCAAAGCGCCTGGCAAGGCGTTCCGCCCTGATTTCCGCCGCTGCCAGCCGCTCGGCGCCGACGCGCACATCCCCAAAGCCCTCCCGGGTCAGGCTGCCCATCGCCATGTGCTTATGCGCCTTCAAAAACATCAGCAGCGCCTTGAGGTCGGAATCCGATCCGTAGATCACACCCCTGAACATCTGTCCGCAGCTCAGCGCAGCGACCATTTTGCCACCCCGCGAGGCGATTCGCTCCGTCTCCGGCTTTGTATAGATCGTAAGCCTGTTTTCGAAGCTCCGGGCATAGGCGTCGCCGACGCCGACATCCTGCTCGACCCTGCTCGGGTCCTTTCCGGGGAGAGAGCCGATAATGGAGCCGCTTTTTATCCAGCTTGACCAGGGACATGCACAGCGGCAGCGGAAGCAGCCGCGCGCGCTCCTCGCTGATATAGGCGTTTGAAAAGGTCATCCTCCGAAGCATGGCCTTCATGTCGTCATCGGCAAACGCTTCCAGCGCGTCCCGGAAAATCATGCCCGGCACATAGGTGATCGTGCTGGGGCCATCCTCGTAGGGGGCATGGATGCACAGCGGCGTGACGGGCATGACGCTGTATTCCAGCCTGTCATGGATCAACTCCTCGGAGGGCTGTTCCCATCGGGGCCCGCCCTGCGCCTCCTCGCACAGGCTGCACTCTACCTCCCCGGATATGTCCTCCATACATATTCCGATATGTCTGACAGACTGGAGGGCGCGCTCAAGGGCATCCCTGTCTTCGACTGCCTCCACTGCCGCGTAGAAATCCTGACCGGCCCTGAGATAGCGCATCCATTCCCCTGTTCGCGGGAGCCGCTTTTTATCGGTAAAGCAGGCGGTGATCAGCGGAACGATGTCGCTCCGAAGCCGCGCCAGCTTTTCCGCCTGCGCGGCTAATCCAAGACAGCCCTCGGGAAGCGCAAAGCCGACATGCCGCCCCCCGATGACCGACGCCGGCAACAGCCTGGCGATGGGAATGCGGGGGATACCTATCCGATCCACCGGAATATCGTAGCGGAAGCCTTCCGACAGCTTCATGTCGTTTTCAAAAGCGACGTTTCCGATCAGCCTGAATCGGATCTCAGCCATTCGGGCCTCCTTTCCCGGGACAGGCCGGGGCTTCCGGAATAAACGGCATTACCGTCAGCGCGTCATACCAGGTTGCGAAGGTGTTTTTGTTATCATCCCTGTAAAAGGGTGCGCCGAGCAAAGCCTCCAGATCGATCCCTTTCTCCTTCAAACGGTGCAGCTGCTCCATGTAAACGATCCTTTCGAGGCTGTAGCCTTCACCCAAACGAATCACTCTGCGCATACCGTATTCCCGTTTCAGGCGATGCAGCGCGCGTACGCGCTCCCGAAACCTTCCATAGGCGTATTCACAATCCCTCGCCGCCTCGTCCAGGCAGTAGGGCCGCAGCGCCAGGTTCACATTCGCGTCCGTCACAAAGGACTTCTCCCGGAGCAGATCCAGTTCCTGATAATAGGCGCTGTCGCAGATCTGAAAGTCAATCCAGTTGCCGGCAAGGCCATTCCTGAGGTTTTTTCCCAGCTTGGCCGTCTTTTTGGCGCTCTCACAGCATTTCTCAGCCATCGTAAAGGCTGTGTGGAAGTCGCTCTCCTCTGTCATGAAGCATATGCCGCCGCAGCAATACAGCGGGATGCGCTGCCCATCCACCTCTCCGATGGACGCATCTTTCAGGTTTCCGAAGAAAAAGTCCATGAACGGAAACGCCAGCTCCGCGTTGCACATGCAGTTGATGTCATCGCCATTGTTGTGGATGATCTGAAACTCATGGGCAAAGTCCGGGTCGTCGCGGCCCAGCTCCCCGTAGTATGTCCGCAGCTGAGCGACGGTCTTCTCCATGATGCCTTTATACTGATTGGCGATATTGCCGTTGAGCCGCCTGCGCGTGCGAATGCCCTTCTGGTAATCCGGCGTCTGTTGCAATATCCTTCCGATGGTGATGCCGAGGTTGTTGCCATCCACGTGAAGCACGGCCCTGTAGTCCTTTCCATCCGCGCCCCGCGTGGCGCGCAGCTCCTTCAGGCTGACGACCTCTCCCCGCTTTACAGCCTCCCGACGCCGTATGAGCGAGGCTCGAGAGATATAATCTCCCCGGCTTTGATCCCGACCGATAACCGGCTGGCCGGTGCGCGCTTCCCGGAGCACGACGGGCAGCGCGCCAAGGGGGTCGGACAGGATGGCCGAGGCCTTGACGTTGTTCAGCTTTTTGTAGAGTTCGAAGATATCGCGGCCAAGGTCTTCGGTCTTCGCCACAACTGCCGCCGCCAGGTTCAGGGAATAGGCGTGATCGACATAATACCTCGAAATCTTCCGAATGAGCTTCTGGGCAAGCCGCCCGGTCCTGGCCAGGAACATCGCGTTTCCCGCGGCGCAGATCATGAGCTGAAAAAGCACTTCGTCGTTCTCAAAATAAGGTATCGGCGCGTCCGGGTCCAGGGACAGATCGTATTCTTCCTTCCGCAGCGGCGGTTCGACGCTCTGAAGCGCAAACCGCATCCCGTCTTCGAGGATATGCGTCATGAGATCGCTCCCGCCCAGAGTGTCCACATAGGCGTTGGAACGGAACATGAATCTCTGTATCTGCCTTGTATCCAGGATACAAAGCACCTCTTTTTCCATCAGATGGCTGTCCATGGCCTTACCTCTTCATCTACAGATGTCTCTTCCCCAAAGGCACGACAGAAGCCGGAGCCTATGCTTCACTCCGGATCGAAATAGCTGTATTTTCTGAATCGTTCAAACACAAACACCGCTCTCTTTTCCGAGGCGCCGTCCGCTCGAAGGACTTCCTCTGTTTCCCGTTTGGAGCAGGCGCAGATCACATTTTCGCCGTCCTTCAGAAGCTTGTCCACGAGCATAAAGAGAAAGGTAAACTCACCGGCCAGAAAGACCGCGTCCGCGCCCAGCGCCTCTATGCGCGCCGCGAAATCGCCGGCAAGCTTCCGGAGTCCGTCCTCATCCAGCCGGGGGTCCACCTGGGGAAAGGGAATATCCAGTATCTCCCCATATACGCTCGCGGCCGCCCTCTGGGACGGGCCCCACAGGCGGCTTGGATGATTGCTGCAATTGATCAGCATGGCGTTCGCTCCCCGTCTATTTCCATTGATTTTCCAATCGCCGTACCATGCGCGGCCTATGTCTGTCTCTAATGGGTTCGTATATCCTTCCCGGCGGTAAAGCCATACCGCCCGACCGCTTCCGCATTCAGATTGAGCACAAATGCTCCGAAATCGCGGATCATTCGGCAGGAAGCGCGGGAGGGCCGTATGGATACTTCCACCATTGGCGGGTCCGTGCAGACCGCTCCGGTCCATCCGGCGGTCATGATACTGCTCCTTCCGTCTTCCGTCCCGCTGCTCACCAGCAGCACCGGCACCGGATACAGCAGCGTCTTGAGGGCATACTCCACTTTTCCCATAGCAATCTCCCCTGCCCTATTCTGCAAGCGTCCGCATATTCCGCAGCGTCGCGTTCCCGTTCACCTGCGATAATAGCACAGGTCCAACATGATTAAAAGCGTCTATGACCAAGCTTTATGTGGTCTTTTCTATGCACATGTGTTACAATATGTATGGCTTGCCTTAATCCTTATAGTCCAGCCATTTCAGGGCATGTTGAATGAACTTCTTTTCGCACTCTGTTCTCAGATTATTCCGCTTTCCTTGCTTTATACTGGCCGCTCCTACTGAGCTTTTTCAGGGTTGACGGACGACGGCATATGCGATATTTGATCTTTTTCTCGAACTTGTTTCGTGTGATTGCGTCTTCTCGCTTGTTGGCTCCCAGATATCCAGCGTCTCCATTGACCTCTTCCTCTTTGCCTGTCAGTAGTTTTGACGTCATCGATACATCCGATACGTTCCCCGCCGTCGTTTCCAGCG